>NZ_CP109505.1 GCF_036231985.1 Streptomyces sp. NBC_01426 | reverse complement strand
CCACTCGCTGCGCGAATTGAAATTCGAATCCAAGGGCCGCACGCGGCCCTAATGAAAGCCGCTTCGCGACTTTCGTTTTGGCTTTTCACGGCCCTTTTCTGCGGGTCATTCAATTCAAATCCAATTGCCTCGCGCTTCGCACTCAGCCGAAATTCACTCGCTATTCTTCGCATTCATGATCCGCGTCCGGAATTTCTCCACCCTCGAATTGAACCTCTCCTCATGCACCGCAATCTCCGCATTCCCAAGACCCCCACCAGCTAATCCCAGACATTCCCACATCTCCTTTATGGACGTTCCCGAAAAGGTATCACGACCTCTTTATCGACGTCAAATATGGCGGTCGAAGTAATTCATTGTGTAGAATCACGAGAACGTTCTCACTCCCTTCCGGGCACGGAAAAGCCCCCTCCGGAGAGGGGGCTTTTCCGTGTTTGTGCAGGTCAGATGACGTCACCTTCCATTGCTTCCTGCTCTTCTTCGCGCTTTGCGAGTCCGCGCTTTTCGTAGAAGGCGACGAGCTGCCCCAGGGTGTACTTCTCTCCGTCTGCCGTTTCGACTCCCTCGGGGAATCCGGTGCTGTCCTTGCGGCGCTTGTGCTGGCGGATGAGGCCGGCCTCGATGTCGTAGCCGCGGGCCTTCATCTCACGGGCGATCTCGGCGATGTTGAGCAGGACCGGGGCAGCCAGGGCGTCCTCGTGGGCCCCGCCGGCGGCCTGGCCCGGAATGAGGCGGAGCCTGTCACGCAGCCCTGTCACATCGGCTGTCACGCCCCCCTGGTGTGTGACAGCGTGACCTGCGGTTTCGTCGCTCATACCCCCCTCAGAACCCACGTTCGGGCCCTGGGGGGCGGTGTCGCGTGACAGGCGGCGCAGGAGGGCCGGAGCGACCTCCGGGGAGGCCGCTGGCGGGGCCACATAGAGGCCGTCGGCACTGTAGCCGTGCTCGTCGCGCAGCTGCTTGTAGTAGGCCGTCAGGAGGCGGTACGCCTCCTTCTGGTTCTCGTCCTTGGTGAGGTCTGGGTTCCACGGGGCGTACGGCGTCTGAATGCGGGTGACGTCTCCGGTGTCGGTCACCAGGACCATTCGGCCGGCCTTTTTCTGAATGGGCGGCATGGGGAAACTTGCGCCCATGATGCGCTTCCACTGCTGCTCTCGGTAGCTTCCCAGGATTTTGAACGGGAAGAGAGGCACGAGGGAGACGCCGCCGAATTGGGTGTCTTTGAAGTCCTGGAATACGGCGATGATGTGGACGTTCACCTCACGGCCGAGACGGAGGGTCGAGGCGACCGCATCACGCCAAATAGGGTCACCGGCGGGGGCGCCACTTTCCTTAGTCGACGTGTATTCCTCTTTCAGGATGTCCGCAAGCTGGTTGCATTCTTCCAGGAATACATAGAGCGGGAGGAATTCAGTCCGCGTCTTGTGCTTCTTCTCGTAATTGCGGGCGTTGACGACCTGGACAACCCATTCGAGGGTTGCGCGCATATCCTGCGGTGCCTGGGGGTTGCCGTAGAGGTGAATTCCGGTGATTCCGATGAGGGGTGTGAGGCTGACCATCTTGGGGTCGATGCCGATGATGGTCCCGCCCTTCATCAGCATCTGAATAGCAAGCCACTGGAGGAATGCCGACTTACCGCCACCGGAGCCGACGGAGAGAGCCCAGTGGGCCTGTTCATCGCTCATCTTCTGGATGATGGGTCGGTCGAACGTGTCCTGCCCCAGGTAGAACTCATCCGGCCCGAGCGTGGCGAGAATCTCCTGGACCTTGGGGTCCCAGATGTTCACGGCGGCCGGCGGCTCGGGCTCGGGGGCCGGCGGCTTCGGCGGCGGCTTGTGGGTGTAGAGGGCCGTCGCGTGGTCACCGGTGAACTGATACCGGCCGACCCATTCCCCCGGAATGCGGGAATTGATGAGCGCGGTCACGGTGTCCTTCTCGCCCTGGGAGCCGCGGAACGTCCAAGGGAGCCGCAGGACGATGCGGGCTCCCTCCTCGGAGAGCTTCGCGGGGAGCTGGAGCCAGTGCTCTCGGATCTCGTCCTCGGGCAGGCCGAGGTCCTCGCGCAGCAGGGTCCAGATGCGAGGCCCATAGACGACGTCGTCGCCGGGGGCCTTGGGCTTCCAGCGCTGGGCCACGGCGACGACGACGACCAGGGCGACGACCAGGAGGACGCTGGTCCGGGTGCGCCACGCGGGGACGAACAGGCCCACGGCGGCGGCGGTGAGGGCCAGACGGGCCAGGCCGCGCACGGCGTAGGGCCACCGGTGCCACATCCGCAGGACCAGGGCCACGGCGGTGACGACGGGCGCCACGGCGCCGTAGACGGCCCGTACGGCGCGGCCCACGGCGCGGGCGATCCGGAAGGCGCGGGCGACGACCCACTGGACGGCGAGGGCTACCTGGACGGCGACGTGGAGCGCTTTGGCGGCGCGGCCCTGGTAGCCGATGAGCCAGTCGGCCGCGCGGCGGGCCCTGGCGCTGGGCCGGCGGCGCCGCGGCTTGACCAGGCTCACGCGGGGCGGGGCGAACGCGACGGAGCCGAGGGCGACCGGGGCCGGCCCTCCGGTGTGGATCAGGCGGGTTCCGGCGCGCAGGAACCCGGCGTCCGACCGGGCCTCGCCTCGGGTCTCGTACCCGCCGTAGAACCGCAGGACGGACCAGATGGCTTTGGACAGGGTGACCAGGACGGACCAGAGGCCCTTGGACGCCTCAAGGAGCGCGGTGCGGCCCTTGGGGTTGCTGGCGATGAAGCCGAGGACGCCGAGGGCGGCGAGGACGGTGATCCCGCCCCCGGGCACGTGGTCGACGCTCCAGTTCCAGAGGGTGGCGAACCAGCCGGTCTCGGCGGGTGTGGGCTGGTCCGCTGGGGTCAGGGTGTGAGCCGCGAGGGCGGCGGTCATGCTGTGCACGGATTCCCCTCGTATCGCGTGTGGAGGGGACCCGCTGCCCGGCGGGTGGTGAATCTCTGGCAGGAGAACCTGCCGGGCAGCGAATCCCCGGTCTGGTGACCGCCCAGTGCGGACGATCTTCCGTGGTGGGACTGACAACCTGGCCCGCGCTCCCTGTGGATGAGGGATGCGGGCGCCGGTCACCTGCTACAGGTGGTCGAGCTGGGGTCCGGTGTGACAGCCGGCCCGAACTTTCTTGTGTACTCAGGCCGGCTTGCCCGAAGGCTTGCCCGGCGCCGGCGGGAGGCTTGCCCGCGCGGTTTCGGGGCTTGCCCGGGGCCGGCGGGAGGCTTGCCCAGGGGGACCTGGGGCTTGCCCGCGAGCCTGAACCGGTGACGTCACCGGTTCACTCACCGCTGTGACCCCGGTGAGGTCACGGGTTGGCCCGGTGACTCACCGGGTGCCGGCGGCGAGTCACCGGGTGCCGGCTGGTGACTCACCGCCGGCGCGGTGGCTACATGTAGGCGCTGGGCTTGTCGGCCTCGTTGATGGCCTCGGCCGCGTCCGCCTGCGCGTCGCGCCAGTAGCGGGTGACGGTCTGGATGAACCGCTTGTCCTCGGGGTCGCGGCGGTGGCGGGTGGCGACGGCGTCGATGACGTAGCGGACGTCCTGGACCCCGTCCGCGACCATCGCCTTGACGTCCGCATTCATGCTGCGACTCTTCTTCGCGACCGTGCGGACGAGCGAGAGTGCCGGACGGATGTTCTGGTGGTCTCCGGCCTGGTCAGTGCCGGTGTCGGACGGATATCCGCTGGTCTCTGCGTGGATGGTGGACTCGTGGTCTCGTGACGTCATGACGTCACTAGTGGGGGCGGGAAGGATGGCCGGAGTCGGGGAGGCGGATACCGCGAGGAGGGCGGGCGCCGGGGCGGTGAGGCCCGGGGTGAACATCCGCTCCAGGGCGATGTCCGCGCTCTGGCTGAGGCGACCGCGCTGGACGTCCAGGAGGTCCGCGCCGAGGGTGATGTCACCCGCGCCTACCTTGGCCGCGAGCTTCCACGACTTCTTCACCGACCGAGCGCGGACCTTCTCCTCCGGGTGAGCCGTGGCGCGGGCCTGGTGGTAGGCCAGGTCACGGATGACGGCAGCCGCGCGAGTCTCCGCCTCGATGTCGCGGCCGTCCTGGTGGATGACGACGATGCGGGCGAGGTAGGCGATGGCCTCGGCAGCGGCCGTGATGGCCATCGGGGTGATGGCGTAGACGATGGTCTGGCCGATGCCGTTGGCGGCGGTGGCGCCCATCGCGGCAGCGGCGGCCGGCAGGGCCCACAGGCCGAGGCGGACCACCAGCGGGGCGGGCCGGTTGAACAGGGTGGTGACCAGGAGGACCAGGGCCATGACGGCGGTGGCGCCCTCACCGGCCGCGAGCGCGCCGAGGGCGGTCTCGCCGCCGTAGCGGTGGGAGAGGTTGGAGTAGGTGCCGACACCGCCGAGGACGCCGATGGCGAGCATCGGCACGATGGTCACCGACAGGAGGATCTTCTGCGTCCGGCTGAGGCGGTTCTTCATGGTGGTGCTGCCTTCCTGGGTCTCGTGTGGCGGCGTGGTGTCGTGGACTCGTGGCGTCATGAAGCGAGAGAGGAGGCCCATCACTTGCCCTTCTTCGCCGGGCGGGGGGTGACACGCAGTTCCTTGATGGCGGCGGCGACGCCGATGACTCCGATGCCGATACCGATACCGCCGTAGGCGATGGCCTGGCCCATGGCCGCGATGGCCGGCGCGGCGACCACCAGGAGCACGGTTGCGGGGGTGCACAGGATCAGGAGACCGACGGCGGCGATCATGCCGTTGCGGAGCCAGGCCGGGATCGGCTGTGTCGGCATCTGCACGACGATGGGGGCCGGCCCCTCGGTCGGGATGTAGACCGGCTGGCCCTCGGCGGTGTAGCCCACGGTCATTCCGGGCGGGACGACCGCGGTGCGCTGCTGCGGGATGTAGGGGATCGGGTTCGTGTCCACAGGTGTCTTCTCCTTCAGGCCGCGAGGGCCGGCGCATCGGCGCACCCGGGGCAGCAGCCCAGGGACGTCGGGATGACGTAGGGGTGGGTGACCATGCAGACCCGGCAGGTCCGGCGGGCGCGCATCATCGCGGCGACGGCGCGGGCGCGGCCCGGGGTCATCGGTCGGACCGGTTGGGCGAGGTCGAGGCGGTAGAGGTAGGCGGCGCGGACCAGGCGCTCGGTCGCGCCGGGCGGGCGCCGGCCGTGCCAGAGGATCTGGGCGGCGACCGGCTGGCCGGCCGGGCGCAGGCCCTGGGCGCGGAGTTGGCGGCGGGTGGCCAGGCCCTCGGGGGCGAGGCGGCGCGGGTAGGTCGGCAGGCCGTACGTTTCCCCGGTCGGATCGAGGAACCTCACCTGGATTCACCTCCGTATCTGCTGGTCAGAGGGGCTGAGTGGCGTCGTGGGCTCATGGGCTCGTGGGCTCACGACGCCACCGGATGTGCGGGTTCTTTCAGGAGCGGGGCGGTTCGGTGCTCCAGCCGGCCCAGTCCGCGACGTCGTCGGCCGCGGCCCAGCAGGCGTCCCGTACCGCGCGGCGCCGGCCGTTGCTCATCATCAGGAGCGGCAGGGTGCAGGCCAGGCCGACGGCCAGGGCCCCCAGGGCCGCGATGAGCAGGACCACCAGGCCGGAGGAGACCGGCATCCCGCTCTGGGTGACCAGGACCGCCAGGCCCAGGCCCACCAGGACGGCCGCGATCTGCGGAGCCCGGCTCACGGCGTAGAACACGGGGAGAGCGATCAACGTCCGCACTAGAACCACCTCTTCGAACCCGGCACGATCATGTGCGCCGGGTGGCCGTTGGTCATGTGGTCCACGCAGGCCGGGCAGTCCTCGCGCGGCCCGAGCTGCGCGTGCTGGGCTCGGCTGTCGTACGCGTGGAGCCAGCACTGGCGGCACTCGCCCGGCGGCGGGGTCAGCGCCTTCTGGCTGGGGGCCACGGCTACCACCACCCCGAGGACTTCTTCTCCGCCTTGGCCTTCGCGGCCTGGTGGAGAAGTTCGGCCTTGGCCGTCTGCGCGGCGGCAATCTCGGCCCGGAGCTGGGCGTTCGCGTTCTGCCAGATCAGCTCAATGCCGCGATCAGCCTTGGGGGTGGGTCGCTGGCCGCGTACCCCGTTGTAGACGATGGAGGCGACGTGCCTGCCCAGAGTGGCCTGGTCACGGCCGGACAGGGCCCAGCTCTCACGCCCCTCGACGCCGGCCAGCTTGCGGGTCGCGGTGTCGATCAGGCGGTCCAGGCGGCGGATCTCGCTCTTGTCCATGGTCAGCCCCTCCTCGGGTAGTTGTGGCCGGCGGGCGGGTTTGCGGACTGGTTGACGTACAAGGCGTTCGCCACGACGCGCTCGAACGCGGCGCGCTCGGGCGGGGTCTCCTCGTCCGGGGGGAGGAGGCTCCCGCCGAGCGCGGCCATCAGGCCGTGCGTGCGGTCGTAGTCCTCGTGGCGGGTCTCGCGACGGATGCTCATGCCCGGCCCCCCTGCTGCTGCCGGGCCAGGGCCTCGGCCTGCTGGCGCGCGTCCTCGATCGCCTGCTGTGCCCGCTGGATCTCCGCGAGACGGTTCGCGGTCTCGGTCTCGATCGCCGGGTTGTAGGTCTCGTAGTCCATGGCGATCACCCGGCCAGCGCGAGCCGGAGCTGGCCGACCGCGCGGTGGAAGTGGGCGTAGACGTAGGAGTCGCCCCGGCCGACGTGGCCGGCGACGGCCGCATACGGCATCCCATCGGCACGGAGGAGGAGCACCGCCTGGTCCTGCTCGGGGAGCGTGGCGACGGCGGCAGCCAGACGCTCGGACAACTCCGGCTCCGGCTCGGCCAGGACGATGTCCTCGGCGGCCGGCGCGGCCGGGAGCGGGAAGGACGCCACGGCGTCCGCCCAGTCCCGGGGGATCTCGCGGTTGCGGCCGACCTTGTAGAAGTCTGCGACCGCGTGACGGGTGAGCACCGCGAGCCAGGCGAACGCCTCGGCATCGGGAGACACCAACTGATGGAGCGAGCGGCCGGCCCTGACCCACGCGTCCATGACGACGTCCTCGGCCGTGGCCGGGTCGTTCGTCAGGTTGCGGGCCAGGCGGACGAGCCGCTGATTGTAGAGGCGGAACAGCCGGTCAAGGCGGGCCGCGGTGTCGGCAGTGAGCGGTAAGGCGTCGGTACGATTCGACACAGGATCAACCCCTGGTTTCAGGCAGGCGGTTAGGTCTTAGGCCCTGGTCCGGAGGTGAGATGCCGGACCGGGGCCGCGCTCTGATAGTTCTAGAACACGTGGTGCGTGTCAAGCAGTAGCGTGCTAGAACATCAGAGAATCACCCGCTAGCATGTGCTTCGTAGTGGTCTAGAACGCCAAACCAGAGATGAGGGATCGACATGTCTCCCCGTATCGAGCGGACCCCGCCGTACATGCAGGTGGTGGAGCACTTCCGCAAGCAGATCGTGGACGGGGTCCTCAAGGACGGCGACCGCATCCCCGCCGTACGGCAGATCGCCGAGGACTGGAACCTGGCCCACGCCACGGCCGCAAAGGTCCTGGCAACCCTTCGAGGTGACGGGCTCGTGGAGTCCCGCCCCGGCGTCGGCACCATCGTTCGGGGACGAGTTCACCGCAGCGCCGCAGACCGCGCCCTCCGAATGCTGACCACCGGGAAGATCTACGCCCCGGGTGAGTACGCCGTCATCAAGTCCGCCGGCCTGGCTCCGGCTCCCGCGAACATCGCCGAGGCCCTGGGGATCGAAGAGGGCGCCCAGGCCGTCCAGCGCGTGCGCGTGACCCACGACGAGACCGGGCCCATCTCCGCCTCCACGTCATGGTTCAGCGGCGACATGGCTGAGGTTGCTCCCGCCCTGCTCACGACAGAGCGAATCCCTGGCGGGACTCCCTCTGTCATCGAGGAGGCGACCGGGCGCCGAACTCACGTGGTGGAAGAACGGAAGACCGTGGGTATCGCGGATGCAGCCCAGGCCCAGGCCCTTGGTGTCGAGGTGGGCAGCCCGATCCTGGTGGGCCTGAACACCTACCGCGACGCGGACGGCGAGCCCATCGAGGTTGGGGAGTCCGTGGCCGGCCCCGGCCGCTGGTTCTACAACCGGTACGAAGTTACGGGCGACTGACCCAGTCAGCCGTCTGCGTGAGCGGTGTCCCTACCGTTGGTGAGGGTGTCCGCTACCCGGCGTAAGCTGCACGAAACAACTGATCAAGACGCAAAAAAAGCCGCAAGCCCCACCCGGGCTCTGAAAGAGGGTTCGAAGCCTCGGACAGAGTCGAAGTCCCGGAGAAGGGCTTAGCGGCGACCATCACAGGTCTGCTGCCGAGTGTAGGGCAGGTGGGGAGTGCTGTCTTCCCCGCCGTGACGTCACGAGAGTGATGTCACCTGTCCGTACCTCCGTGTGGCAGGCCGGAAAGGCTTCGCCTCAGTGGGACTGACCAAGCCCGCCGCAGTACCCGCCCAGAAGGGCGGTGGAACGGTCTCGAACCTGGAGAAGGACGGGGCCCCGGCCGGTTGCAGGCCGGTTGCCGGAATGAAAAAGGGCTGGTTCTACCGGCCCGCCGACCGCATGATCGTCCACCAGCAGAGCGCAGATTCGGCGCCGCTGTCCATCGGGCGTGTGCCAAAGGTCATCGGCCAGATCGAACATCTCACAGACGACGGCGAGAGCATCCGGATCGAATACCTCGTGCTCGGGCACCGCCAACGGCGGGGCCGGATCGTCAACGAGGACGAACTGGACCGTGGCACCTGGGCCGCGAAGCTCTCCTTCCGCCGGCCCACCGGCAGCGACGAACGCCACGCGTACGCACGCCTGATCCGCGAGGAGGGCGAGAACGCCACTGTCATCCCGGCTCGGACGTACTACGACGAGGAAGGGAGCTTGATTTTCCCGACCGCCGAGGCCCAGACCCTGGGGTACCGCATGTTGCGCGGTACTGAGGAACAGGCCCGGGAGGCATGGGAGGAGATCGGCGCCTACACGACCATGTGCGGGAGGTCGGCTCTGGTCCTGGGCGCGATGATGATTGGCCCAGCCCTGGACTCTCTGGACGTCCTGGCGCATGTCCTGAACTGTTACGGCCCCGGCCAGCAAGGCAAGTCGACCGTGATGACCGTTGCCTGTTCTCTCCTGGGGGACCTGAAGCCGCGGCGCCAGCAGTTGATGATGACCTGGAACAGCAGCAAGCAGGGCATCACTCAGTCGCTCCGCCAACGCGGATTCCTGCCCCTGGGCCTGGACGAACACAGCTCCTCCGGCCGCAAGATCAAGGAGAGTTCCCGGGAGATCTCGCAGATGGTAGCCGGCGCGGTCCGCATGATGGGCAGCGCCGACGGGTCCCCCCGCGAATCGGACGGGTTCTGGCTCTCCCTGCTGCTGTCCACCTCCAATGAGCAGCTCAAGTTCGAGGGCCAGACCGAAGACCTCGCCACCCGGCTCCAGGAGATCAGCGCGCCGTTCTACCCGGACCGGATGGTCCTGCCGAACGGTGACCCCGCGCCTGCCGGCCACAAGGGGGCCGAGCACGTCTCCAAGCGGCTCAAGCGCCTGGCCAAGGGTCATGGTGGGTGGCCGCTGGAGTGGGCGATCCGCGCCGGCATGTTCCACGTGAAGAACCTCGGTCAACTGAAGAAGCTGCACCTGGAACTGACTGCGAAGTACCGCCCGGCCACCGGCGGGGTAGCCGCGACGATCGCGGAACTTCACACGGCCTGGGTCGTCGGCGCCTACATGCTCGGCGAGGCAATCGGCGTTCCCGGGATCGGCGAGGCCGCCGAGGCCGAGGCCGCCAGCCGGCTCACCAACGCCATCGAGGTAGCCGCCGAGGCCAACATCCCGGACTCAGAGCGACTGTGGAACGCTCTGGACTCGCTGCGGATCGAGGCAGCGACCTTTCCTCAGGTCGAGAACCTCCTGGCCGTGGCCGAGGACGGCCATGTCCGGCCCAGAGGCTTCTACGCCACAGCAGCCGACGGCGACGGAACCATGCGGCAGTGGTGGGTTGTGGACCCCGTGGTCCGCCAGGCCGCCGCAGACGCCGAGATCGACAACCTGACGGCGGCACTCCAGGTCCTGGACGGGCTCGGCGTGCACATCCGCGAGAAGGGCAAACACGCCCAGCGCCGGCTTCCTCAGAGCGTCAGGGGCAAAGGGAACATGCCCGTCAGGATGCACTGCTTCAACCTCGACAAGGCCGACGAGATCTTCGCCAGCGATGACGCTTCAGAGGGTGGTCCCGGGGACCAGTTCCCGGGTGGGACCACCCCCCGGGACCACCCTGGGACCACCGGGGTGGTCCCAGAAAACAAGCCTCTGACCTGCGACGGGACCACCGGGACCACCGGGACCACCCTGAAGCTGTTCAACATCTCACAGGGGGGAGAAACCACCCCCAGGACCACCCTGTCCGTGCCGGCCCCGGCGACGTCGCCGGAGGAGGCCAACCAGGAGGTTCCGGGATCCGGCGAAGCGCCGGCGGAGCGGCCCTGGGTGCCGGCGCCGGCGGGGATGTTCCAGCCGGGGGACGAGCGCCTGGACCTGCCGTTCCTGAAGTTGGCGATGAAGGCGAAGGGGCGGACCCAGACCGCGTTGAACTTCGGTGTCCTGGGCGATGGGTACGTGTACCTGCCGAACCGCGAGCCGATCCCGGCCGCGTTGCCCGAGAACGTGGACCAGGTCCCGGAGTTGATGCGCCTGCACGGCCTGAAGACCCTGTGGGTGCACGAGGAGGCCGCGACCGCGCTGGGCCTGCCGACGTACGAGGACCGCGTGGCGGACCTGAACACCTACAAGGGCCCCCAAGGTCCGATGCCCCACCCGTGGGCCAGCCCTCGGCCCGGGTCGTCCGTGGTGGTCAAGGGCGAGGGGTTGTCCTCCTGGGTGACGCTCACGGCCGAGGGGGGCCAGCGCCTGTCGCTGCCCCTCCCGCTCTATGACGACCGGTTCGACCGGTCCGACGAGGACGCACGCGGCGGGTGGGGCGGCGCCCCGACCCCGCAGGTACTCCTGGACGCGCTGATGGTCTACCTGCTGGCCACCCGTCACGGGTCCGAGGAGTGGCCCAAGGTGATCCCGTACTACCTCAGCAGCAACGCGACGGCGAAGGACTACGCCGGCGGCGACGACCGCCCGGACGTCTCCTCCGAGGCGATCCGCAACCGGCAGGTGCCCACCGTGGGCATCATGCAGCCTCTGGTGAACATGCAGTGGAACCGCCCGGCCGACGCGATCAGCGACGACGAGCGGGCCATGGGATGGCTGCATCAGTACGACAAGAACGCGGCCTGGCTGGCCGCGATCGGGTCGGCCTGGCTCGGTATCGGTGACCCGACCCACTACCCGGACGGCACACGGTTCCTGGCCAACAAGGCCGGCTACTGGCGCCTGCTGAACCTGCCGTACAAGGCCGGCGAGACCCTGCCGGAACTCCGGTTCCACCAGGCCGAGGAGGGCGGGCACTGGGCCCGCACGCCGGCCGTGGGCCTGCTGACCGACCTGTACCCGGGATGGGTGCCCGAAGTCGCGGAAGCCTGGGTGTGGACCAACTCGAAGCGGGCCCTGTACGGGATGTACGACAAGCTGCGGATCGCCCGTGAGCGCGTCATCGTCGCCCAGGTGGAGGGCCGCCCCGGCGCCCGGTACGCAAAGCAGGTCGTCGGCCACCTCTACCAGTCATTCCGCGGCTACCTCTCCCGCGTCGACGGCCCGAAGAAGGACCACAGCGACCCGACCGGCCAGACCCTGTACGCCGGCGACATCTACTGGCGCCCGGACTGGGCCGAGATGGTGCTGGACCTGGCCCTGGCCAACACTTACCGGGACCTGGCCAAGTTCGAGGCCGAGGGCCGGCCGCCCCTGAGCCTGAAGGTGGACGCCATCACCGTGGCCAGCAACGAGGCGGACCCACGGGCCGCGGCCCCGGCCTCCATGAAGTTCGGTGCCAAGGGCGGGGAGTGGAAGCCGGAGCCCGAGTACACCGTCCCGCTGGCCCAGTTGCTGCCGGCGATCGACGCGGGGAAGGCCGTGACCGTGGCCCGCAGGTCCTACCTGAGCGCGAAGGAGAGCTGACATGGGCATCATCGGGCGGATCTTCGGACGCAAGGGCGGTGAGGAGCCGGAGGAACCCCGCGAGGAACCGGGCGAAGAGGCGGCGGCTCCGGCGCCCGAACCGGCGGGCGAGGCGCCCCAGGAGGAGGCATCCGAGCCGGAGCGCAAGCCGGGGTTCCTGGACCGGGTCAAGCGTGTGTTCCGCCGGAAGAAGGAACCGGGGCCGGCCGAGGAGACGTCGGCCCCGGGAGAGGCTAAGCCGGCTCCTCCGCCGACCCAGCCTGTGCCCACCGGCACCCAGGAGGCCCTGCCCGGAACCGAGGACCTGGCTCCTGAGGCTGCGGCGGAACCGGAGGAGAAGGACTACAGCAACGCCCCCAGCTCGATCACGGTCCAGATCCCGGGAACCTGGAAGATGAGCCGCAAGAAGTGGGTAGGGGTGGTCAAGGGCACCCTCACCGGAAACGACGTCGTCGAATTCCTCAAGCACCTGGACAAGGGCGAGGAGGAGGCCGCGGTGATGATGGTCTGCCAGGCGTTCGATCAGGGCTCGGGGTTCGCCGACGCGGTGGACCTGGGCGAGTCCGAGTGGGGCAGCATTTCCTACTGACCTCGCAGCATGGAGAAAGGCCCGCGCCCCTTGGGGTGCGGGCCTTTCTCCTATCCTCGTGACGTCACGAGTTCACGAGTCCATGCCGTCCCGCTCGGGCGGGCCATGGCTCTTAAGAGGGACATGACGCCGTGGGTCCGTGACGTCACCATGAGGCGCTCATCAGGCGCTCTACCCTTGCTCTACGCTGCACCACATGGACATCTACTCGATGACGAACCAGAAGGGTGGGGTCGGCAAAACTGCCAACTCCATCAATCTGGGCGCCGCGCTGGCCGTGCTGGGCCGGCGCACACTGCTGGTGGACTGGGACCCCCAGGGTCACCTCACCGAGGCCCTGGGCATCCCCGAGTCGCCCGACACCCACACCATGAAGGGGTGGGTTCTCGGCGCCTGGAAGGGTGACCCGCACCGGCTTGTCGTCCCCTACCGGGAACGGCTGCATGTCCTGCCCACCAACATGGACATGTTCATGTTGGACAAGGGGCTGTACCAGGCCAATGCACGGGAGATGCGCCTCTCTCGGCTCCTGGAGGAGTTCGAGGACGACTACGACGCCTGCGTCATCGACGCACCACCCTCCCTCGGGATCGGCGCAGAGTGCGCGCTGATGGCCGCCCGCCGGCGCTCCGGGCGACGCGGCGGGCTCATCGTCCCGGTAGAGGCCGAGGACTCCAGCATCCGGGCGCTCCGGCTGCTTCTGCGTCAGGTCGCCCTGCTCTCCGAGGAGATGCAGGCCCGCATCGACATCCTCGGCCTGGTGCCGTCCCGCTTCGACACCCGGGACGGCGAGATCGTCGCGTCCATGCTCGAAGCGTTCCGCGGCATGGGGGAACCCCCCGTCATCGCCGAGATCAGGAAACGGACCGACATTCGCAAGGCCTGGCGAGCCAAGATGCCTGTCTTGGAGTGGGACCCGAAGTGCGAGGCGTCCGGGTGGTACCTCGACCTCGCGAAGGTGGTGCTCGCCTCGTGAGTGCAGCACGCAAGCCTGTGGCCCCACCGGACATGGGGAGTCTGGATGCCAGCCTGGAGCAGATGAAGAGGCTCCGGCAGGACGTGCCAGTCGAGGACCTCGCTCCACTCGCAGAGCAGCAGGAGAGCCGGCAGGAGGAGGAGCAGGAAGGCCGGCAGGAAGAGGAGGCTGCTCGGTCCCGGCCTGGACGGAGCCGAGGGGGCCGGCGCCCAGCGCCCGCGGCTGCCGACGCGGTACCGACAACCGTGCGGTTCGACCCGGAGGAGGCCAGCGAAATCGACTGGTTCGTTCTGGAGCTCCGGGCGGACGCGCGGCGGCGCACCCTCGACAAGTCGGAGGTGATCCGGGAACTTCTTCGACTGGCCAGGGAGCACCCTCCGACGAAGAAGGCGCTGCTCAAGCGCCTGACCTGAGCACGGCAGGGTGCGCAAGAGCCCCTTTCAAGGGGCGATTCAGGGCCGCAACGCGGAGCGCGTTGTGGCCCTGACCTGCGTAAACAGGAGGTTCCCAGGTCCTTCGTGACGTCACGAGTCCATGAAGCCACGACATCAGCAGGACCCCTTGCATTGCTGTACGGAAGTCCGTACAGTCCTTCCTGTACGAAGTTCCGTACAGCACCGGAGGAGACCTCGTGGACCCCATCAGTTACGCCACCGGCACCGACGCACGCATGGGCGGGCTGGACATCACCATCAGCCTGACCCCCACCCAGGCCAAGGCGTTGGACAGCGACGCCGGCCAACTCGCCGACTGGCTGCACACCGGCCTGTGGGCACTCGCGGTGCTCCGTACCGGCCTCAACGGCGCCGGAGAGCCCTACAGCGCCGGCCCCGACGACTGGCACACCGCCATCAACGACCTGGACCGGCGCCTGATCCCCAGGCTCGAAGGCATCCGGGACAGCGTGATCCGCGCTCACACCCAAAGCGGCGGAAGCGTCGCGGACCTCGCCCTGGCCATGGACGTCAGCCGCAGCACCGCGCAGTACCGCCGCGAAAGCGTCCTCAACGGGAAGGACCGGCCCACCACCTGGGAGAACTGGGCGCTCGACGGCGGGCCGCAGAACCGGGAGCACTGCAACGCGTGCGGAGAGCAAGCCTCGGCCCTGGACCCGATCGTCACCACCGACGACAACGACCACTACCGAATCCACCGGAGCCACACCCTCGACCCCAAGGACGGGTTCTACGGCACCTCGATCATCTCCGACTGACACAGCCGCGGGGGCCGGCCGTCCACTGCCAGGCGCACGACCGACCCCACTCCTCACCCGATCTCAGACCAGGGAGACCACCATCATGCACGCAACCGCCGCAGTCGTGTTCGCCACCGTCTTCATCGCGCTGTACGTCGCGCACTCCGTCGGGGACCACTGGGTCCAATCCTCCTGCCAGGCCGCAACCAAGGGCCGGCCCGGCTGGGTCGGCCGCGCCGCCTGCACCCGCCACGTCCTCAGCCTGACCCTGACCAAGGCCGTCATGCTGGCCCCGGTCGTGTTCCTGCTTGACCTGCCCGTCACCGCCACGGGACTCCTCATCGGCCTCGGCCTGGACGCCGGATCCCATTGGTGGGCAGACCGACGGACGACACTCGCACGCCTCGCCCAGGCCTGCGGGAAGGCCGAGTTCTACAGCCTCGGCACCCCGACCCACCCCGCACACCCCGTTACCGCCGAGGGCGCATACGCGCCCACCCTGGGGACAGGCGCCTACTCGCTGGACCAGAGTTGGCACATCCTTTGGCTCGGAATCGCGGCCCTTCTCATCGCCACCATTTGACCGACAAACCCGACGAATTACCCCCACCGAAAACCGGTGGGGGTAATTCGCATTCCAAGCGTCGGGAATTGCATTTCCCTGAAGCCTGCGCGAAATCAAGAAACCCAATTCACCTGAATTCTGCATCCAGCGGCCACAAAAGGAAAGAGGGCAAGCGCTCCGCGCTTTTCCATTCAATCTCCGATTGAATCCAAATTTCCGCTTCGCTACAATTCTGCGGCGGTCAATTCGCTCCGCGAATTCAAATGGAGCACAGGCGGCGCGCTCCGCGCTCCGCTAG
>NZ_CP109504.1 GCF_036231985.1 Streptomyces sp. NBC_01426 | reverse complement strand
AAGCCGGTCATCGCCGTCACGATCGAGAAGTCGGAGAAGTCCGTGGCGACCCCGAAGGCGGCCGGTTCGTTGATGATCGCCAGGGCCAGCGCCGTCGAGTCGACGCCGAGACCGAAGTTGAGCGACTTGTGCTTCGTCGCGCGGAAGGATTCCAGAGCGTCGGCGGAGGCGACCTCGGCCGGGGCCGGCACGCCGGAGGACGACGCTGCGGGGCCGGCCTTGTCGAGGTCGGGTGCGAACAGGGCGAGGGAAGTCATGGGTGTACCTGTGGGGGAGGGGCGGGTGTGGCCTGGGAGGGCCGCGCCCGCCGAAGGAGAGGGGGATCAGGGCTGGGACTTCGCGGCGCGTGCAGCGTCGACGCCCGCGGGGGTGAGGAAGGGCCGGTGCTTCGGGCCGGTACGGCCGTCGTCGCCGTCGGTGGGCTGCGGGGTGCCGTCGGCGTCCCGGTACTCGACGAGCGCGAGACGGGTGAGGGCGGCGGCGGTTGGCCAGCTGACGTCCCGCAGCGCGCCGTCCTCGTCCGCAGAGTCGATGGCCGCCAGCTGAGAGTCGTTCAGGATCGCCCGCCGCCCGGCGCCGGTGATGAAGTACGGTCCGACGCCCTGCGCCTGCGCCAACTCCGCCGGCAGCCGGAAATCGTCGCCGTCGTTGCGGTAGACCAGGCCGTCGTCCAGGTAGACCTGGAGCGTGGTACGGCTGCCCTGTGACGTGAGGTGCCCCGATGGATGGGCACATGCGGCACGGAGGTGCTGGGGCGCTGGCGGGTAGGACTTGGCTTTGACGCTCATCGCGGGCCCTCCAGCGCGAGAGTCGGCACCGCGGAGAGCGCTGCCGCCTGCACACCGATCGCCGCCGCCTTGACCTTGAGTCCGCAGCCGGAGCGCTCGCACTCCTCCGTCGCCCGCGGGTTGGGCCACCGGCAGTCCGGACAGCTCCACATCAGCCCCGCCGAGACCGCCACCGAGGAGATCACGGCCCTCTGCTCCAGGTCGGCAGCGTCCAGGAGCTGCTCCAACACGGTGGGGTGCGGGGCGTGGTGGTGACTGTGGTCGTCGAGGACGACGGTGTCCTCGACGACGACGCGCAGCGGTACGGTCCCGTCCGGCCGAACGACGTGCTCGGGGTCGGCGCTGTCGAGGTGGACCGAGACCCGCACGACACCGTCCTCGGCGTCCACGTAGCCGAAGACGAGCACACCGGCCACCTCGATGCACGACGGTCCGTCGTCATCGGCGGCGTAGAAGACCGCGCCGCGATTGAGGCCATCGGCCGTCACGGCGTCGGGGAAGGCGAAGTTCAGGGGAACAATCCGAGAGCGGTGCGGCCGTCCGATCTCCTCCGAGTACAGCTCGAAGCCCTGATCCGGCACCGCGTCGCCGTCGGCACCGTAGTAGAGGTCGATCGCCTCCACGTCGTTGGCCGGAGGCTCATCGGGCACGTCGCCCTGGCCGCCCACGTTGGCCCAGTTGCTGCGCACGTGCGTGGCGAGCTCATCGAGGGCAGCGCCCCTCGTGGCGTACGGCGCCGTGGAGTCCTCGTGTCGCGTCCAGATGCGCAGCATCCACACCTGCTCGCCCGGGCGAGGCGCCAGGAAGGCGGAGACGGCCGGGGACCGACGGCCGCCGGCCTCGGCGACGATCTCAGCGTGAACGCGCCGGGCAAGTTCACGGTACGGCGACGGCAGTTCGGCGACGGCCGGTGAGTGGGCCAGGGCGCCGGCGATGCGCACCAGTTTCTCAATGTCAGAGGGGCGGAAGCGTTCAGCGAGCATGGTCATCCTCGTAGGTGGCAGAGCCCGGCGGCCACGGGCGGGCCCGCCGGGCGTAGAAGTGGGAGTGCTAGATGCCGAGCGCCTGAAGCGCCGCCACCAGGGCGAGGGCGCGCTTTCGCTCGGGGGACGCCCGAACGCGGCGGATGCGCTTCGGGTCGGAAGGAAGCTGAATGCCCACGGCACAGCCGCGGTCATCCCGGCGCAGCGCGTACTGGTCCGCCGAGAGCATCCACGCGTCCCAGTCGTCGGCCTTGCGCCCAGCACGCACCTGGGATTCCGCGGTGGGGGCCGTGACGGGGCAGGAACACGCCGGGTCGTCGCACGGACGGCCCGCCGGATGCCGGGCGATGACGCCGCCCGGACGGTAGGTGGCGCTGGTGCCGTTGAGCATGGGGCACGCCTTCTCCGCATACATCAGGCACGGCGGGTGGAGTGCCGGTTCCGGCGCGTACCCGACGCTCACGTCCTGCGGGCGGAGCAGCACGTAGAACCACCGCTCCAGCGGCCGTTCGCAGATCTGACACAGGCTGTTCTCGAAGGCCCGAGCGCGCCTACCCGGGTGAAGCCCGCCGAAGACCGGCAGGCCGTTGTGCTCGAACGAGACGTACGGGACGACCAGGCCGCCACGGGTGGGACGGTGCGCGCACGCCGCGGGAATCGCCGGGACGCTCACTGCGGACCACCACCGGCGAGCTCCCAGGAGGGGCGGGCGAGCTCGACCAGGAAGGTGTAGGCGGAGTCGCTGGCCTGGAGCAATCGGACGACCGGGAGCTGCCGGTACTGGTCGAGGAACTCTCCGATCGTCAGCGCGGTGTGGTGCGCGTCGTCCGAGTAGTTGCCGTTGCCGAAGGAGACCAAGCGCTCGCCCTGGTGCTGCGGCCACGTGTAGGCGGCGAGAAGCTCGGCCTGGCTCCAGTTGTTCGGGTTGGCGCGGACCTTGACGAGCTCGGCGCCCGGCACCAGCTTCCTGAGCGAGTCGAGGGGCGGCGTCCGGCGCGGTTGGGGGCTGCTCAGGACCATGGCGGTCTCCCAGTTCGAGGCGGGCGCTCGTGGCCCGGGCGGTGAGTTGAAGGGCTGCGGGATTCGCCGCGCAGCGGTGCAGCGGCCTGACAGCCGCCCTCACAAGGCCGGCGCAAGCCGACGTACGGGTTGTGAAGGAGAGGGCGGCCGATCGACCAGACACTCACACACTACACATTGAAACCTAGATACACAACATAATGGGGTGGGGTGTTCCCTCATCGCCGCATGACACGGCGAACCGGGCCGTCAGCAGCGCCACGCACAGCGCGCGGATTCCTCCCTGCTCCCACAGCGCCTGGGACTCCGGCACCGCAGCCGGCCACCACTGCACCGATACGCCGTGGCGCACCACGTCGACGGCGACTCCATACCCGTCGTCCTTGCTCCAGTCAGCCATGCGCACATGCGGGCGCAGCACCTCAACAGCACCCTCGTGGAGGCGGATCGCCTCCTCCTTCGCGCTGCGCGCGGCCCTTCGCAGGGCATGGGCCTGGGCGGCGGACACCGGTCGGTAGACGGTGCTGGCCTCCTCGTTCTCCGCGATGACGACCAAGGCTCCCCCCTGCGCCGCGAGCACTCGGTCCCGGCCGACTTCGGTGACCAGTTCGAGCAGCTGTTCCGCGGAGACGGTCGTGTCGGGTCCGCTCTCGGGAACGGCGGAGGCCCGGTAGTGCCCGTGCCGCACGAGGTCCAGGGCGTGCCTGACGGCCAGCATGGCGCGGGCCAGCTCGGTGGAGCCGGGCTGCCCGTTCGCGGCGTAGCGGGTCAGCCGCTGGTGGACCAGGGCCGCTTCCCGCTCGTCGGGTTCGTCGAACTGGCTGGGGATCACCTCCCGAATGGCGAGGTCGATCACCTGCGTCAGGTAGCCGGCGCCGAAGGGCCTGCGGCGGAGCAGGCGAAGCGCCAGCTGTTTGGACGAGCTGGCAAGGACGGTGGCTGGAGCCTCGGACACGAGGTGACTCCTCCCTGATTCGCCGGTCACGAGCCGGGCTGGTGGATGTACGCGATCCACGCCTCGTACTCGGCGGCGCCGAGCACGGGGGACGGGACGATGGGGGCGCGCCCGAAGCACCGGTCACAGGGATGTGCGCCCAGTTCGGCGCCGGTGGCATCCCCTCGGCGGCCTGGCAACGCTGTGCCGCAGACGGCCAGGTCCGCCGGAGTTGACGGGTCCAGCCTCAGATGCAGGTCCTGGCCGTGAAGGACCAGGCGGACCACGACGCCCCCGGCTTCGGAGTCGGGGCCGAAGTGCCGCGCCAGAAACGTGACGGCACGGGCGTGGGCGGACTGGGCTCGCTCCGCCAGAGTCCGGGTGTCATCCGGCAGTTGTTCGACGGCGCGCAGAGGCTGCCGCATGTCTGCCGCCAGACGGTCGACGAGGGCCCGGCCCTCGGTGAGGAACTGCGGCGCGTCACCGCGGGGGTCGTCGCTACGCTGGCCGACCCAGATCCAGGACAGGGGCACGAACGCGGCCAGCTCGCTCAGGAGTCCGTACCGGCGGCTGACAGCCCAGGTGGCGTATGTGGCGCACGGCCGGTGGGTGCAGGAACCGGCCGGCGCCTGGCAGGCGCGCAGCTCGAAGCGGAAACCGAGCTCGGTCGCGGCAGTGCGAAGGATGCCGAGCTCCGCCAGCGCGCCGCTCTGTTGCGGCCTTGCCCACCAGGCCGGTACGCCGCCGACCGATGGGCCGGTTTCGGTGCTGTGCCCGAGCCCCTGCGCCTCCCCTGAGCGGGCGGAGGCCAGAGTTCGGTGAGCAGAGACGACGCGGGCGCCGTCAATCACGAGGTAGGTCATCAGGGGGTCTCTCCGATTCGGCCGGGCGCAGCAGCGCCCGGCCGTCGAGATGGAAACGCCAGAGGGACGGGGGTCCGGCGATGGGGATCAGGCGAGCGACTTCATGGCCTTGGCGGGCTTCTTCGGCGCGGCCTTCTTGGCAGCCGCCTTTTTCGCCGTGGCGGCGGAGGCGGCGCCGCCGGTGAGGCTGCCCTTCGGGGCCTTCTTCACGGCCACCTCGCTGCCCTTGGGCAGCTTCTTCGCGCCGCTGACGAGGTCCTTGAAGCCCTGCCCCGGGCGGAATCGGGGAACGGAGGTCTTCTTGACCCGCACCCGCTCACCCGTCTGCGGGTTGCGGGCGTACCGGGCCGGGCGGTCGACCTTCTCGAATGCCCCGAATCCGGTGACGGAGACGCGCTCTCCGGCGACAACGGCGCGGAGGATGGCGTCGAGCACATGGTCGACGGCGTCGGCGGCCTGCTGGCGGCTGCCCATCTTCTCTGCGACCGCTTCGACGAGCTGGGCCTTGTTCATGGCTGAACTCCTATGCATGTAAAGGGATTTGGGCGCCAGGCGGGGGCGCTGGCATGGGGCCCGCGAATGGAAGCGGGGCGCGTCGTACGGAGTGGCATGAGCGCCTCCGACAACAACCACAGTACACACGAAAAAAATAACACGCAACGCTAATCGTCATGTTGACGAGAGAGGTGGGGCCGTGTCACTCTGACGTAGCGACAGCGGGTTGGAGCGCCAGGCGAGTTGATGCCGCGCTCCCCGCTACCGCCTTCCTCAGACCATCCACGCGGTACATGACCTCGGGAGAACACCCGTGAACACGAAGCTCGTTGCCTCCACCGCCGCCACCCCGATCCCGGCGTCTCACCCGCTCAGCATCCACGCCACCGACCGCGCAGCCGGCGTCCTTCTCGGAGCCGCGTGCGGAGACGCGTTGGGCGTGCCCTACGAGTTCGGCCGCCGACTGACCGCCGACGAGCAGCCCGCCATGATCGGCGGCGGCCTGGGCCCGTACAAGCCGGGCGAGTACTCCGACGACACGCAGATGCACGTGTGCATCGCCGCAGTCGCCGCCACCGGCGCCGACCTGACCAGCGACGGGGCGCTCGACCAGATCGCCCGCAACTTCCACCGGTGGCGTGACGGCGGCGCGAGCGACATCGGGAACCAGACCCGCAGCGTGCTCGGCGCCGCGAAGGCCCACAAGACGGGGACACCCGCACAGGCCATGCTGGCGGCAGCCGACGCCTACACCGCGCGCACCCGGTTCAGCGCGGGTAACGGTTCCCTCATGCGGACCGGCATCGTCGCCCTCGCCTACCTGGACGACGTCGAGGGAATGGTCAGGGCAGCCACCATGATCAGCTCCCTCACGCACTCCGACCCCGAGTGCGCCGAGGCGTGCATCCTGTGGTGCTCCGGCGTCCGCATCGCCGTACTCGAAGGCACCTTCGACGGCGTCCGCCAGGGTGTAGCGCTCCTTCCCGCAGACCGGCAGGAGATCTGGCACGCGAGGCTGGACGAGGCCGAGGCGAACCCGCCGCACCACTGGGAGCGGAACGGGTACGTGGTCACCGCTCTCCAGGCCGCGTGGTCCGCCATCACCCGCACGCCCGTCCCCGACCTGGCGCCGGAGCGCGACTCGTTCCCCGCCCAGCACTTCCAGCTCGCCACCGAGGCGGCTGTCCGCGCGGGCAACGACACCGACACCGTGGCCGCGATCGCAGGCACCCTTCTCGGGGCGCGCTGGGGCGTTTCTGCCATCCCGCTCGACTGGCAGCGGGCGGTGAACGGCTGGCCGATGATGTCCGGCCCCGACCTCGTCCGTCTGGCCGTCCTGACCGCCCGCAAGGGTGACGACGACAGCGACGGCTGGCCTTCGGCCCCGCGCGTCAAGATTCCCGGCTATGCGGGTGCGGCCTTCACGGTGGCTCACCCGGAGGACCCCGGGGTCATCCTCGGCAACCTCCCAATGACCGAGTTCACCGGCACCCCGCCGGTCGACGCCGTCGTCTCCCTGTGCCGCATCGGGCAGGACCCGGTCTTCTCCCGGATCGACGCTGAGCATGTCCGCGTCTGGCTTGTCGACAAGGAGGGCGCGAACCCCAACCTCCACTACGCCCTTGACCAGGCGGCCCGCCAGGTCCTTCGGCTCCGGAAGGAAGGGAAGCGCGTCTTCCTCCACTGTGTCGCGGGCCGCTCACGCACCCCCGCCGTGGCGGCGGCCTACAGCACGCTCTTGGGAACGGACCCGCACACCGCCCTGACGGAAGTCTGGACGGTCCTGGGCAAGCACTGGACCCTCCTGGCGCACCCGCAGCTCCACGACGCCGTCTACGAACTGGCAGGGCAGCCGCCGTACCAGCCGCAGCCCCGCACCCGCCGTAGCCTCTTCTTCCGCAAGCGCGGTTGATTCCGGCACGGTGCGTGGCACCGCTGAAACCAGGGGCGCGGTCTCCGGCGAAGACCGCGCCCCTCTCGGTGCGCCGTCAGCTCGTCAGCGCCCCGCTAGGACAGACACAGCGACCAGATGCAGATGCACCCGGAGCCCGTCGGCCACATGGCCGACGGGCTCCGCGTTTCCGGGCCATCTGCGCAGCCCGTGGCCCCCGCCGGGACCGGACTTGTGACAGGCCGATCGCCTGGCAGGGCGACGCGCTTGCGGCGCGGCCCGGAGCCCGGTCGAGCGCGCGCCATGGGGGCCGGCGGCTTCCCGCCGGCCCCCGGCCGTGCCTCGCGCACCCTCTATGCCCTGGCGTCGAAGTTGCCGGACCCCCTGCGGCTGAGGACGAAGTCGTAGACAGTCCTGCGGTACCAGTGGTCTTGAAGGACCCGGGGCTTTCCGCCGTCCCCGGCCGTCCGGTCGGCGAACGGGACCTGCCCGCGGGCGTGGTAGGCGTGGATGGTCTCGCGCGCGAGGGGTTCGCCGCGGGTGGCCATGCCCAGCACCTCGGCGAAGTCGTAGATGTCCAGCAGGTCCAGGGGGTCGCCCTCAGGCAGCGGGTTGACCAATGCCGGCCCGGTGCCCTTGGCGGCCGCCCATACGTGCGGGCGGTGCTCCTTCACCCACGCGTCGACCGCGTGCGCGGCATACGTGCGCGGACGGGTGCGCAGGGGCGTCGGGAAGGCCCGGCGGATGACCTTCTTGCCGTCTCGCTTCTCCTTGACGCTGATCCACTGCAGCCCGGTGCGCTCGGAGACGCCATACCGCGGGCCGATCATCTCCGCGGTCAATTCCGTCTGCTCACCGCGGGCTTCGGACACCGACTCATCCGCCGGCGCCGGCTCGACCTGGACGTCGGCAGAGGAGTCGGCTGCCGGCGTCTCGGGCCACGCCTGACCCGTCAGTTCCGTACGACGCTGGGCCGCGGTCCAGGACCGCCGGCGGTTGTGCCGGACCCACTCGTCCACCTCGGCCGCGCTGTAGCCGTTCTCGCCGGCCTCGGGGAACCCCTCAACGCGGGTCCACCCCCTGGCCGTCTGACCGCTCACGCTGTACGTGCTCGCGATGGCTTGGGCATCGACGTACCCCGTCCGCGCGGTGGAAGCACGTTCCGAGCTCTCGCCGGCGGCTGCAGGGGCCTGTTCAGCGACCGCCGGCTCCTCGGACGTCTTCTGGCGGCGCATGCGACGAGGCCGGTTCACGAACTCGTATGCCGTCTCGCGGAACCACATGCGTTCCGTCACCTCCGGCCGCTCCCCGTCCCCCGGCTTGCGGTCGGGCCCCGGCATCTTCTTCCGGGAGATGTACGTCCGCAGGGTGACCTCGGGCACCGGTTCCTTCCGCCCGAGGGCCTTGCCCTCCCAGGCGGCGATGTCCGACAGCTTCACCAGGTCCTTCGGACCGCCCTCGGGCAGGCCGTACGGGTTGTCCGAGTCCTGCCCCTGCGCCCAGTAGACCGGGAGGTTCTCGCGCAGCCAGTCGTCCACCAGCGCAGCGTCGCGGACCAGGGTTCGCCCGGGACCGGACGGCCATCCCTCCGGAAAGCCCTCGAGCGTGACCCAGTAGGCCACGTTGGCTTCGTTGACCTTGTACTTGGTCGCGATGTCCTGCGAGGTCACAAGTTCATCGGCGTCGGCGGGAATCACTGAAACTCCTTGTCGGACCGGCAGTGAACCCGCAGGCCGTAGTCGTGGCCCCGAGGGTGGGGGCCTGGGTGGAACGAGCTTGAGCTGTGACCGGCATCGCCGGCTCCTCTCCGCGCCGGCGCCCTCGATCGTGCAGGGGCAGGCGCTAAAGTACATCACGTTTGACTAATAGGCAACGTCAGTGCCCGTGGGGGTGCCTTCGGGGAGGGGCGGCGATCCGCCCCTCCCCGAAGGCACCCCCACGTGAGCGGTCAGTGCGCGAGGGCAAAGTCCTGGTCCGTGCCCGAGTTCTTCGCGCGGAGCTTCTTGTCGCGCGCCCGCTGAAGGCTGCCGAATGTCTCCTGCCCTTGCTTCTTGAGAAGGTGCGGGATCCGATTGGCCGGGATTCCCACAAGAGGGGACTCGCTGAGAACAGAAAGGAGGTCGGATTCGGTCTGGTCGGTGTAGTCGGCGGCGATCAGCGCCTCCACGGTCGGGAAAACATCCGCGTGCCGCTCGGTCTTCAGGTCGATGAGGTGATCCTCCTTCCCGCCCAGGCTCCAGCACCAGAGGAAATTTTCGGGTGCATCGTCCACAACCAGCCGACGAAAGCGCCTGATTTCCTTGGTGTAGCAGTAAAAACGAACTCCCGGCGAATTCCTCATGATGCGCGTCCAGGTGAGGAGGTATTCATCGGAAAAGAACTCGCCTGAATCATGCAAGCGAATCCACTTTCCGGCGTATCGCTTATGGCTGAGTTCTTCCGTCATTCGCCTCTCGAACTCTTCAGGGGCGTCCCGGCAGAGGAGAAGATTTCGAATGTGAGCTGCGCGGACATTCTTGAACCGGTACGTGCCGACCCGGGCGTAGCACAACTGGGCGCACACGCCCGCCTGGGGGCAGACGTTGAAATGACTGCCGTCAGGCATTTCGATCACAAAAGCCGGAAGCGTCCAGTTGAATACGCCGATCCTCCTCAGGTCCGAGTTCTGGGTGAGGAGCCGCTTGGGCTTGGTGCTGCCGGTCGTGTTGTTCTCAGACATCTCGTTCCTCGTGCTTCGAAGGGGAGGAGTGGGTGGGTGAAATGCCGGGGCAGCCGACATGGGGGCGGACGCACGCGTGGATTCCCAGCGCGGTCACGCCGCCGTCGGCTCTCGCGAGCACGGCGAGTCCTTTGGCGATGGCGGTGCGCGCACTGCGCTGGTGGTGGCCGCCGTACTGCGCGTCGTCGCCGTGGCTGGCGATCAGGTCGGCGGCTCGCGCCGAGACGCGCGCAATCTCGAACTCCGGGAGGTCCCGGAACTCGGCGATGCACAGCGGGACCATGAACAGCAGCCACGTCACCCACGCCGGTGACGCCGAAGTCGGGGCGTCTTTGCGGACGTCGACGACCCGGCCGAAGGCTCCGTGTGCGTCAGGGGTGGGCTGGGGGTCCGGCTCGTGCTGCACAGGTTCTTTGGCGGCGGAGGGGCCGGGTATTGCTGTCGTCATGGTGAGGTGTCGCTTCATGCAGGGCGCCCCCGGCTGCATCAGCCGGGGGCGCCAGTGGGCAAGGGGGGAGCGTGATCAGTCGCCGCGTGCGAGGCAGCCCGCGGCGTGCGCGGGGGAGGTACGGAGGCGGGGGGATCCCCCGAGCGTGTCGCGGGCCTGGAGGAGGTAGTCGCCCAGGTCCTCAAGGGAGTTGATTTCCTCGGTGGGAACCGGCGCGCCGCACCGCTCGCACGGGGCGAGGAGGTCGAAGACGAGGCGGCGGCGGTCGTCGTAGCTCGCGAGGAAGGTCAGCGTCCTGTCCGCGAAGGGGATGGACAGCGCCACCGCGGGGAAGTGCTGGCCGTCCGCGACGAGCGGATGGATGTCGTCGTCCTTGGCACGGATGCTGACCGGGCGGTTGAGGGAGCGCAGCGAGAGGCGGTGGCGCAGCACCGCCTCCACCCAGTGCAGTTCGGCGTCCTGACTGTGGAGGGCCGGGTCCGGGCCGATCTGAGCGGGCTGACCGGTCCGGGCGCGCTTCACCGCGGCCGTAACGGCTGCGTTCTCGACGTAGTTGAAGGGCTTCTTCATGGTGCTCGGCATGGGGTCTCCGAGAAGGGTCAGGCCCGTGATCGGCACGCTGGCGCGTGTCAGGGTCACCAGGGCTGGAGTCGATGGCCGCGAACTGCGGCTCCGGCCGGCGAGGTCTTCCCCGTCCGACACGCACCACAATACATATTGAAAAAGGAATACACAACGCATCGCTTGAAGTGACGGCCGACCAGCTGCTGCCCCTGGGAGAGCAGCAGCGCGGCCGGCCGGTGGACGCCGGACTACGCCGGCGAGGCGGTGAGCTGTCCGACCTGGTCGAGCAGGAGCTGGGCCCGGGCGAACGCGGCTGCCTTGTGACCGTACGACGGAACGACCAGGTGCATGGTCTCGTGAGCCAGCGCGCGGTCCGCTTCCTCGCGCGTCGTCACCAGCTGGAGGTTGACGGCCATCAACGGCACCTTCAGCCGCGCGCTCTTCGGGCCCAGATACACCTGGGCTGCGTAGTGCGAGAGGAACGGCATGCCGCTGATCGATGCGTACGCCGCGAGGTCCAGGACGAGGTGGAAGTCTCGCTGCGAGACGGAGGCGAACTGCTTCGCTCGCCGGCGCAGCCAATGCACGTCGACAGGCAGGTTCCGCTCGTCCTCCGGCAGCGGGCTCCGCAGTTCGGCGTGCCGCTGCTCCGTTACCGGGTGGGCTCGATCTGCCATGTGCTTCCTCCTCTCGGGCGCGGTCTGGATCTTGCGTCGATGCTGTTCGGCATGCGGCCGGCGCAGCGAGACCTCGCGGTTCCTCTGCGTGGCCGTCGTGGCCTCGAGGCCATCATGCCAACACGCCCTCTCGCCGCCTCTTCGGTGCCGGCGCTGGGACCCTCATGCGTACCGTCCGTGCCATGAGTCGGCGTCCAGGCGCTTGAGCGCGGCGTCCTCGTCGGGGGTGAGCCGGTTGGTGAAGTCGTCCCAGTGGATCAGCTGCTCCAGCTCGGGGCCGTCGGCCGGCTCGATGCGTGCTCGCTGCCCACTGGTCAGGTCTATCTCCACCCCGTCGTCGACAAGGGTGCCGCGAGCGCAGGTCAGGGAGCGCCGGCGGGTGGCGTTGAGATTGAACAGGTAGCCGCTGCCGTTGTCCTCGCCGCCGACCAGCGGCCGGATCCACAGAACCTGCTCTGGCTCATCCTCGTCCTCGACCCGGTGGTGCCGGGCGAGGGCGGCGCGGAAGACCTCCGTCCCGTCCGGGTCCCACACGATCAGGCGCGCGCCGGCGTCCACTGGGTCGCCCGTGGGGCTGTGGTTGCCCGCGACCAGGTCCGAGAATCGCTGTCGCCACTGCTGTGTCATTCGATCGCTCCTTGTCAGCTGTAGTCGTCGGTCGTGCACAGGACATCCTCAACGGCCTTCCCGCCCATGTGGGTGATGCCACGTGAGGCGAGGGAAGCGAGGATGGTGGTGCGCTCTGCGGCGGTGTGGCACACGATCCGGCTGGGCGCCTCCGCTCCGAACAGGTCGAGCCCGTTCCTGAACATGACCTCGTTGCCGGCGGCGGAGAATTTCGCGATCTTCATCGGGTCGCGGGTGATCGCGCTCTCGTTGTAGTTGTGGTGCGCGGGGTTGATGGCGCCGAAGTGGTCGCCGTTGTAGGCGTAGTAGTCACTGCGTCGCATCAGCACGCTCGGGTCGTCCCAGATCAGCATGCCGCCGCTCGGCTGGCTGGGAGTCTTCTTGACCCGCAGGAACACGCTGTTGGCGCCGCCGGTCATCTTGTCGGCCTGCTCGCTCATGCCGAGTCCGCCGCCGATGCCCATGACGGCCCGCTTCTCCGTGGAGGCCAGTACGCCGGTTCCCAGGAGACTGGCGAGCGCACCGCCGTGGAGCCCGTGGGTCAGGGACCTCCCCTTGAACGCCCCCTGGATCTCGGCCTGCTTCCCGGTCACGTCGAAGCGAGACCACGTCAGCCACTTGCCGGAGGTCGACGGTGTCGGCTCGTAGCCCGGGCTGGCCGCCAGTGCGGCCCCGTCCGAGAATCCGGAGGCCTTGGCCACGGCGTCCCGGACGACCTCAACCTTCATCGGCAGCACCTTGTGGGCGGCCTCCAACTGGATCCGCTTCATTGCAGTCTGCAGGGCCCCGCTGTCGAGGCCCATGAGGGTCTCCATCCGCTGGTGCACGATCTCCTGAACCTGAAGGTCCTGAAGTCCCTGAGCCGTGTCCATGGCCGCCTGCATGCCGGCGGCCCCACCGAGCCCCTGCGCCTGGATGTTGTTCGACAGGTACGTCCACTCACCCTCGGCCGCGGTCATCGGCTTGTTCATCAGGTGGAGTTGCTCCAGGCGCTCCACGAGGTCCTTGCCGTGGCCGGCGCCGGCCGGGGCGTGGACTTCGAGCTGCCCGCGCAGCGAGAACTCCGTGTGCTTCGGGTCGTTGTCCTTGTACGGGCGGTAGACGGCGGTCCAGCCGTCACCCATGTCGATCTCGTACTCGGTGCCGTTGGCGGAGCTGCGGGTGACGCCGTCCCAGGACGACTGGCCCGTCTCCGGGTCGAGGGACGCCTTGATCCGGCTGGCCTTGCGGACCGTCGCGGCGAGCGTGCCGGGCTCCGGATCCCCGTTGGGCACCGGTATCTGCTTGGTGACCATCTTGGTCTCGGTCACCTCGTAGGCATCCATCCACGGCATGACCGACCCGCCGTTGTCGATCTTGTCCTTCACGACGTTCAGCTGGTCCATGTAGTGCTGGGCCATGGCCTTCTCGTCGTCGCTGATCGACGGGTCGCTCAGGACGGCGGAGACCGCGTCGACGGCCGCCTGGTGCTTGGCGATCGACGCGTCCGACATCTCGGATCCGGTCTTCAGCTTGTGCTGCACCGAGCTGATCGCGGTCTTGGTCAGCTCGGCCAGCTTCTTCTCCTTGTCGAGGTCGAGGCGCTCCTTGACCTCCTCCTCGACCTGGATCTCCTCCATGTGGGTGCCCGGGATGCTCAGCGCGTCGAGGAGCTTCTCCTCGGCCTCCTCGGATATGTGCGTGAGCAGCACCTCCCGCGGGCCGTCCGGCGAGTCGTAGGCGACCAGGGTGGCTTCGGAGTTGATGAAGTCGTCCCCGCCCACGAGGAGCGGCGTGCCGGTCGGCTCGCCGACGGGGGGCGCGGCCGGCACCGGCGTCAGCGGCGGGTCCGTCTCCTCTTCCTCCTGGACCTCCTCGATGTCGTCGGCGTGGAGCAGTCCAGCCTCCTCCGCCGGCGCCTCCTCACCACTGCCCTGCAGCTCCCCCTCGGCCGCGAGGCCCTCGGGCTCGGTCGAAGCCTCCTGGAGTTCCTCCTCGGGTCCGGTAGCGGACACGTCAGGCTCAGGTGCGGGTTCGGCGCCCAGCAGCGCGTCGAGCTCCGCCGAAGCGTCCTCGGCAGCGGGAGCTTCCGCAGGGGGAGCAGGTTCGGCAAGCAGCTGAGAAAGCTCCAGCTCCTCGAGCTCGGGGATGCCCGTGCCTCCCGCGGCCGCGCCCGTGAGGTCGGTCCCCTCGGCCGCATCCGGCGCTCCGGTGATGTCCGGCGGCGCGGTGGGTGCCTCGGCGAGCGCGGTGGGGCTGACCGCGTAGCTCTGGTGGCTCGACTTGGATCCGGTTCCCATCAGCTACCACCGCCGTGCTTGAGGGAGGCGCCGGAAGGCAGACCCATCTGCTTGACGAAGAAGTCGGCGAAGTTCTGACGCAAGTTGTTCTTCCTCTCGACTGCGTGGTCCAGGAACGCCGTGGCGATCTGGGCGTGCGTGACCTGGGACTGCGGGACTTTCAGCGCCTTGGCCGCCTTGCTGCGCATCTGCGGCACCCACGCCACGCCGGCCTTGACGCCCTCGTGCGCGGTGGAGTGCAGGATCGAGCGCAGCTGTGCATCCGGCATGGACTCGAACTTCTTGATCACCGGGTGTGCGGCGGCAGGACTGATCTTGACGCCCTTGGCCAAGCCGCCTCCCAGGGCTGCTTGGTAGAGCTTCTGGTGGATCGGGGTGAAGCCGCCTCCGCCGCTGGGGGCGTAGTCGACCGACAGCTTGTCCAGGCCGTAGTGCTTGAAGGCCTGCCCGCGATCGATCTGCACGAGGCCGCCCGAGGGCGTGGCCAGCCAGTTGTCCTGGTGACCGTCGTGCTCGCCGACGAACCAGGAGCCCACGTGCGACCGGACGATCGCGTCGACCTGGGACTGCGTCCACTGGCTCGGGCTGGACGTGAACGGCTTGGCGTCCTTGAGCAGCGGCTGGATGGAACCGGCCGTGCCGTCGGCCTTCTTGTGGTGGTACACCGGCACTGCCGGCACGCCGCCCAGCGACAGGACTTGGGACGCGGCGGCCTCGGTGTGGCCCAGGGCACCGCCGTGGTTGTGGTCGGCCTTGAACATCCACTGCGAGCCGTCCGGGCCAGCATGGACGGTCTTGGCGTACGTCCCGCCGAGATTCGACACCTTGGTACCCGCGCCGAAGGACCAGCCGGCGACCTCCTTGGGATCGACGTAGGCCGGGACGTCCTGACTGGTCGCCTTCGCCTGCTGCACCTCGGCCATCAGCGCCTGGATGTTCGCGTTGAACGACCCCGGCTTCGGCGCCTTCGCCGGCTTCGCTGCGTTCGCGGCCGGCTTGGGCGTGGCGGTCGCGCCGTTCTTCGGCAGCTTGCTCGCCACGGCCTGGACCGCCTCATCCGAGGCCAGACCCCCATCGGGCTTCGCCGAAGGTGCCACGGCGGCTGCCGACTTGGCGGTCTTGGCCGCTTCCTTCTTCGCGACGTCCGCGTTGACCTTGTCCTTGATGGCCTGCTGGTCGTACTTCTTGTTGAAGCTCGCGGCGATGTAGTTCTGGACCTGGGCCCGCGTGGCCTTGCCGTTGTTGTCCATCCCCAGCTCGGCCGCGACGGTGCGCAGGTCGGCGAGCTTCTGCTTCGCGGCCCACGCCTTGAAGTCGCTGGTGATCTCGTTGGGCTGGAGGTACTTCCCCGGCCCGAGGGCCGGGTGCTCGGCATACGGGGTGTCGCTGGCGCCGCCTTGCTGGATTTGGGAGTACCAGCTGTTCACGTCCGTCTGCATGTTCCGGACATCGCCGGCATTCTTCGCCCACTCGGCGATCGCCTGCGGCGCGCCCGGGTCGCCCGCCGACGGCAGGTTCAGCGGCTGGTCGCCTCCGGGGGCCATCGCAACGTGGGCGGCGTAGCCGGCGTCGAGGTCCGCCAGCTGCTCCTGCCTCTTGGCCGCCAGGGCCTTGAGCGTCTCCACCTGGCTTTCGGGTGTGTTCGGCCGCATCAATGCCACGAGCCCGTGACTACCGAGGTGCATCGCCTCGGTCTCGCTCAGTTGCCCCGAAGCGAGAGCCTGCTGCACGAGAGGCTGGAGGTCCTTCGGCGGCAGGTACGCGTGTTGGAGAGCCTCGTCGACCGCCAACTTGGCCTCGGCCTTGGCCTTGGCCAGGTCCTCGCCGAGCTCAGGACAGTCGGCCGACGCCACCTTCTGCTCGGCCGCCAGCATCGCCTGCAGGGCCTCAGCCCTCTGCTCCTGAGACTGCGGCCCGTAGCTCTTCTTCGCCTCGTTCCAGGCATCGATCGACGCGGTCACCGCCTGGGCGGAAGCCGCGACCTCGTCCGGCGTGGCCTTCCAGGCGCCGCCGCTGAGGGGCGGCTCGGTTCCCTCGAGCTCGTGCAGGTCAGCCAGCGTCATTCCGCCGACCGTCTTGCCGGCGAGCAGCTCGTTGTACCGGTTGAGAGCGGCGGCCTGGATCTTCGCCTTGGACGGGATGTCGCCCGGGTACGCGGGGTCGAGCCAGTGAACCAACGGGTGCTGGCCCTTGCCGGACAAACCCACCAGCGCCGGGTGTTCGAAGCCTTTGGCCTCGGCAATCTCGCGCAGGTCGTCCTCGTCGAGCGAGTTCAGGTAGGCGAGGGTCTGCGCCTTCAGCGCCTTGGTATGGGCCTCAATCTCCTCATCGGAAGCGCCCGCCTCCTTCAGCTTCTCGATGGCCTCCTGAGCCTGCTCGACCTGACCGACGAAGGCGTCGTACCGCTCGACGGGGTCCGTCGGGACTTCGTCCTCGGGGTCGAGGGCGAACGGCGGGTCGGTGATCTCCTCCATGAGGTTCATCGCCATCAGGAGGTCGGCCTTGGCCTGGACTTCCTCGTCGGACATGGGCTGCGCCGGCGCTTCCGCCACCACGTCGTCCGCCTCGGACGCGGTCGTGGGCCCTACGGCGTAGGAGGCGTGCGAGGACTTGCTGCCCGTACCCATCAGCCGTCACCCCGCGGCGGAAGCGCAGGGATGACCTCGGCGAGCAGTTCATCCAGGACGAGGTCGGCGGCATGGGTGAGGTCGAGCGCGCCATCGGGAACATCTGCGGGCTCGATCGCGCACACGCCGCCGGACTGCGCGATCCAGCGTTCGATGTCCTGGCTGGTGGTGGGCGCGCTCAGGCGCTCTCGCCAGGGGTCGGCCGCCTCGTAGACCAGTGGGACCCAGCGCACGACCGGTGCGGCCTGCTGCTGGCCCTCGTCGAGGCCGAGAACGGCGACGGGGTCGACCGGAAGGCCGAGCGCGGGGTGCCAGACGAGCAGGATCCACAGCCGCCAGGCCGGAGCGGCCGTCGGCGTCTGCGCTGTCTCGGCATCAGGGTGGTTGGTGTCGGTCGTCATGGAGGCTCCTCCCGTAGGTGCTTTCACCTGCTACAGGTGTGGGAGGAGCCGCCGGTGTGACAGTGCGGGCGAAGAAGTTTCAGCGGTTCGGCAGGAGCGAGGCCATGTACTGGACCGTGGCGGCGAAGGCGTCCTCGCTTCGGGCGTGGACATCCTCGCGACCGTTGGGGGTCATGATCGCGCCGTGCAGGGCGTACTGATGCGGGTTCTGGGAGATCAAGGTCAACCGGGGACCGAAGATCTCGGCCATCTCGGCGATGCGGTTGGCTCGGGACAGGCCGGTGAGGAAGACCGGCATGTCCTCGGGCAGATGCTCGGCAAGCCAGTGCAGGCCGGGCCGCTCCCAGCTGTCCCAGTCGGCGTTGTCGCGGACGGTCTGCACGTTGATGGCGATGCCCGCCGGCTGGGTGTCCTCGATCCAGGCGAGGTAGCGCTGGAGGTCCTCCAGCCGGAACCAGTACACGTTCGGTACGACGTTCACGCCGGCCTCTGCGAACTCCTGGGCGAGCATCAGGCTGCGGCGCATGTTCAGCAGGTGCTCGGTGCGGGGCCAGTCGCCGTAGATGCTGTAGTTGCACGAGAGCACCAGGTCCCACTCCTGCTCAGCGATTCGCTCGACGAGCCTGTCGCGTTCGCGGCGGGTCCAGAAGGCCTCGACGAGGGGGTCCTCGCCGTAGCCGACCAGGACGGCCTTTTGGTGGTCCCCGAGGGCGAGGGCCTGGCGTGCGGTCTGCTCGGTGAAGCGCTTGTAGAGCGTGTGGGTGTCCGGGGAGAAGACGCGCCGCAGCCCGACCCCGTAGGCCGGCCAGTTCAAGCTGGTGTCGAGCTTGGTGATGGCGCTGCCGTCAGTCATGGGGATGAAGGACGGCAAGCCGGCGGGCAGGGTGCTGTCGACGGTGATGTCGTCGAAGGTCAGGGTGCCGCCGACGTCGGCCATCCACCCGGCTATGTCGGTCCGGCTCCCGCACCGGATCGGGCACTTCCGGGTCACGCACGCGTTCGCCGGAGCGTCAGCTTCGGCCGCCGCGCACCCGCAGAACCGGCAGTCCGAGTTCTGGCCGGTGCACAGCGGCTCGACGGTGGCCGGGCCTCCCCGACCGTCCGGGCCGGCGTAGAAGGCGCAGCTGTTGCAGTCGCATCCCCGGCCGGGCAGGGGAACGCCGACGGTCGGGATGGGCAGGGAAACACTGGTCATGCGGCTTCGCTTCCTTCGTTCATCGCGTCGTGGTCTGTCTCGCCGGCGGGGGCGTCGTCGAGGTGGGTACTGAGCTCGCGCAGGGCGAGACGCAGGGAACCGCGGTCGTAACGCGCGATCTCCTTGCCGGCGCGGACCTCGACCAGCAGGCCGCGGATTCCGTCCAGGGCGGTGCGGATCGTGTCGGTCTCCACGGCCGGGCGGCTGGGGGCGTCGTCGGCTGACAGCGCCGCCGTGCCGGCCTCGGCCGCCGACGCCGGTGCCAGCTGCGCCGTACCCTCCGCCACCGAGACCTCGGCCGGCCCTTCCTGGCCGATTGCCGACGGGGCGGCGTCGTCCTCGCCGTCCTCGGATTCCTTCTGAGCTTCTGGGCTGCTCAGGACCCGGGTGAGCTTCGCCCGGCGGCCGGCGTTCGCCGCTTCCTGACGCTCCTCGGCTTCGGTGATGACCTCTTCTGGGTCAAGCTCGGGCTCCTCCAAGCCGACGTTCACGGCGGTCGGCAGCAGGTGGAGCCGTTTCGAGGACTTCAGTGCGGCCCAAATGCCTTCGGCAGCCTGTGCCCGGCCATTGCGGAGCTCGGCGAACTTGATCCGCGTGTTCAGGCGGATCGCCGCCTCGTCCATCTCCTCGGTGAGGTCACGCGGCAGCGCGCGGAACGCACGCACGAGCTCGCCGGCCTTGCGCTCGTTGAGTTGCAGCCCGAGCCGGTCGAGCACCTCGCTCCAGGGAGCGGCACATGCACTGTCGGTGCCGCGGATCTTCTCCAGAGCGTGGAACCGCTCTGCCGGGTCGGGAATCGCGTAGACCTCCTGGGGCACGGGCTTGCCGGCCTTGAGGAGCTTGCCGACCAGGATGGCGCACCGCTGGTACAGCAGGGCGGCGGCCTGCTCGCCGGGCCGAAGAGGCTCACGCGCGAAATTTTCGACGAAGCGCCACATGTGACGCTCCTCTTCGGACAAGGGACCCGGGCAGAGCACGGCGGGCAGGGCCTCGAAGTGCGGGTTGTCCGGCCGGTTGACGGCGCCCCAGCGCATCGCACGCAGTCGGCGCTCCCCCGTGACCAGACGGATCGTCGGCGCCTTCCCGTCGACGACGATCTCCTCGGCCAAGACCGGCTCCAGGAGGCCGATGACGGACATGGAGGAGATGAGGTCGGCGAGCTCGGACGGAGGCAGGGAGTCGGAGGGGTTGCGGGCGTGGGGCTCGGTGAAGGGTGCACCCTGGCCGCGCAGCGGCAGCATCTCGAACCGCCGCTGCCGCAGCTTGACGCTGCGGTGCAGGATCTCGGTGAGCCGGATCATGCTCCCGCCGTCGGGCGGAGCCTCGAGCGAGGTACTGGTCATGGTGCTGCTTCCTTCAGGGCCGGGGCGCGGCCGGTCACTTCGTGGCGAGGTAGAGGTCGGTAGGGGCGGGGCGGGCGGACTGCGTGCCGCTCAGCAGCGGGGTGAAGATCGGGGCGAACGGCCCGTGCTCCTGGAGTTGCTGCAGGGTGGTGACGCCGATGTGGATGTCGCCCTTGAGCCGGCTGAGACGGACGTCCGCCGCGGCGCGGGTGTAGAGGTCCTCGGTGCGCGCGGCCAGCCGCTGCGGGCGCCGGTCCGGCTCCCCGGCCTTCGGCGGCGCCGCGTCGAGAATCACCAGGACCCGGGGGAAGACCGGGTAGTTGTACATCCACGCCGGCCGCGTCGCGTTCGGGGTCCGTCGCGTGCGGTCCGCACTTTGCGGGACGTACTCGTACAGCCGGCCGTAGGCCTGGAGCTTCGCGGCGAGCCGCGCGGAGGTCATCGTGGCGCGGTCGAACTCGACGAAGAAGCTGAGCATCGTGCGCCGGCCACCGCGCTCCATATGCACGTAGTTGAGGACGGCGTCGCTGATGACGTGGTCGTCCTCGAAGCGGCGCTGCCCGTCACGGATCCGGTTGGCGACCTCCGGGGTCCAGTCCAGCGGACCGCACTCGTGGCCGAGGCGGCGTGCCCACTCGACGAAGGCCACCCCGACCTCGTTCACGCCGAGCGTGTGCGCCTGACGGGCCCCGGCGACCGACTCGGGCGACACCCGGTAGGGCCGGGAGGGCAGCTCTCCGGCTTCCTCCACCGACGCGGCGCCGGCTTCGGTGAGGAACCACAGGAACGGCTGGCTCTGGACGCGCCCGCGGCCGCCGGGTCCGTGTGCCCGGATCCGGTCGACCAGCCCGGCCTGGTGCAGCTCGCCGAGCTGCCAGCGCAGGTACACGGGACGGCCCGGCCGCTTCTCGGGCAGGGTCAGCAGCACATGCAGTTGCGGGGTGGACAGCACTCGGTGCTGGTACAGCAGTTCCAGGATTTCGCGGCCGAGCGTGTGAAAGCTGCGCGTCGGCGCCGCCGTCGCGGGCGACTCGGCAAGGGGCATGTTCATCCGAGCCTCGACTGGTTCTGGTGGGGATTGATCGGGTGCACGTTGTTCGGGGTCTCGTCAGCCGGATCCGGCTGCTCGCCGCTGATGAGGGTGCCTTCGCTGTCGTGGACCCGAGGCTTGGCGGGCCCACCGGTGGACACCGTGCCATCGGTCGGTCCACCGGAGCCTTCGTCGTCCGCAGGTGCGGCTTCGTCGAAGTCGGGCTCGTCGGGCGGCACATCGGCGCCGGTGGGATCGTCGTCCGGCGGAACATCGAGGGTGACGATGAACCGGCGCAGCCTCAGGTCCAGCCGGCGCAGGTCGGTGAGGATGTCGCGCACCGAGCGGCGCTGCAGGTTCTCGTCGATGGCCCGTGCCAGCCGCTCCTCGTTCTGCGGCCGGAAGTAGTCGCCGTACAGGTCCTCCACCGAGGCACCGCGGACACGGAACGGGTCGCTCGTACCGCCGTCGAGCGTCACCGACATCACGTAGTTGTACCGGTTGAGCTGGACGATCGTGTCGGGGGAGACCTTCTTTCCCCACCGTCGGGTGACCAGCGTCGCCTCGTCGACGTCGGACGCCGTCGTCGAGAGGATGGACAGATTCTGCAGCAGACCCTGCCTGGTGGTGGCGCTCAGCCGCTGCGCCATCTGCGTCATGGCGAGCAACTTCACGTTGTACTTGCGCAGCTGCTCGGTGATCTGGGCGAGGGTCCCCTTGGACGCGCCGTCCACGCTGGTCAGCTCGTCGATGAAGGTGTAGAAGTCGCGGCGCTGGTCGGGCGGGGTGTCTCGTCGTGAGAGGCCGGCGCGGAAGAGGTCGTAGATCAGCAGGGAGCTGATGATGCGGTCGACGTCGCCGGTGCCAGCGGGGCAGACGAAGACGATCTTGCCGGTGTCCATGGCGTGCCGGATGTCGTACGTCGACCGGCTCGACCCGAGGAACGCCTTGATCGCGTTGCTGGACGACAGGCGCTCGATGATGTTGGTGACGACCGGTACGGCTTCCTTGCTGTAGCTCGGGAAGACGTTCTCCCAGAAGTCCCGGATGTCCTTGGGCAGGTAAGGCAGCACGTTGGTGCGCCAGACCGCGTCGGTGAGGATCGTACGGATCTGGAAGACGGTGGGCGCCAGCTCGGGCCGCCCGGCGCGGCAGACGTGCCACGACAGGTAGACCAGGGACTCGACCGCCCTGGTGAGGATGGTCTTCGCTCGGCCGGCGCTGTCGCTCCAGTTCAGGGCCGCGGCGAAGCCGGTGACGATGTACTGGACGAGGTCGGGGATCTCCGACTCGCGCCGGCGCTCCATGGACAGCGGATTCCAGGAGCCGACCAACTTGTCGAGCTCCGGGGACGTGAGGTCGATTTCCCAGATCCGGTCGGCCAGTTCTTTGTGCGCCAGGTACGGGCGCGCGCGGGTCCAGCCGTCGCCGTGTGGGTCGAGGAAGAGCACGCCGAACCCGTTGTGAGCCAGGGCGATCGCCTGGACCAGCGACATCTCGGTCTTGCCGAAGCCGGACTTGCCGAGGAACAACGCGAACAGCAGGTACTTCAGCGGGACGCCGGCCAGGCGCTCGCCGCCGCCGGACTTGGATACCCAGCCGAGGGGGAGCAGGCCCTGCTGTCCCGTCCACGTCGGGAGGGCCGCCGGAGGGGGCGGCACGACCCCGCCCGAGCGGGTGATGTTGGGGGCGTTGTTGTGCTTGGTGGGCGGCTTGAGCAGGCCGGCGATCTCCTGGGCGGTCACCCAGGAGTGCCGGCGCGGCACGAAGAGCCCGGTCTCGAAGCGGCGGTCGAACTTGCTCCGGTAGAACCAGTGGTCCGAACGGACGCGGGTGACTCCGAGGTGGAGGCCGACGGGCCGGAGGTGGTTGTCGCCGGACCACGGCTCCAGGGCGGCGAGGATCTGGTCCAGCAGCATCCGGGCCCGGTACTCATCGCGTGCGCAGGTGCGGACGAGCAGCTGCATGGAGAAGACCGGCTCGGCGCCAGGGGCGAGCTTGCCCATCGCGGCCTTCATGTCGGCGACGCGGTGGGTGCGCTGCTGCTGGTGGTGCTGCCGCTGCCGGGCGCCGCCGCCCTGGTTGCCCTTCATCTCGGTGGCGATCTCGGACATGACGGCGCCGAGGTCGAAGCCGAACCGGTTGGTGCGCTGTTGCGGCATGCCGGGTATGGCCGGACCGTCGGACGGGTTGCGGCGGGCCTGGGCGAGCAGGCGCCGGCGGCGGCTGCCGACCCGGTTCGGGGCGACGGGAACGAGGTCCAGCATGACGTCGGCGCTCTCGCCGAGATCCTCGCGGACGTCGGCGACCGCGTTCGCCAGGGCCTCGAGCGGGTCCGGGGTGAGCGGCACTTCGCGCAGGGCGAGGTGGTCAGGAAGGGCCAGGGCCAGCTCCGCGCGGGCGTAGTGCATCTCCCGGGTGGCCGGCGTGTCGCGGACGTCCGCATCCGGCTTGGCGAGATCGACCGGCGGTGCGACGGTCGGGTCTGGTGCGATGGTCATGATCTACCTGTCTGTGGTGTGCGTCGGGGCGTCAGGAGCCGAGCCGGATCTGCGGCTGTTCGCGTGCAGCACGGCCGTCGGCCTCCACGGGCCTCATCTCGACCTGGGCGTAGCCCTGGTGGCGCAGCACCGACATCGCTCGGTCCGGGCCCTCGACCCTCATGGACAGCGCTCCGTCGGAGCAGGTGAAGCGGACGCGGAGGGCGCTGGTGCGGGTCGAGGTGACGAGCCAGCGCGACACGCTCTTGTGCGCGCGGGCCATCTGGTGCCCGAAGCGGATGACCTCTTCCGGCTTCGGGTCGAAGCCTGTGGTCGGCAGCACTTCCAGGGCCGTTCGCTTGGACATCGGGCCGCGGGAGAGGGCCCAGCGGACCGCGGCAGCGACACCGCCGACGACCAGGGCGACCAGGGCGACCCACCAGGCGTTGGCCATCACCGAGTTCGCCAGCTGTTCGGCGTGAGCGGGAAGGTCCCCGGTGAAGCCGATGACGCCGTCGATGAGGTCGGTCGTGGTCATCGCCCACCGTCCGCGGGCAGGGTGGGCGGCGCCGCGGCGTCAGCCGGAGCGGGCACGGGGGAAGTCGGGAGCACGGCGGCACCTCCAGAGAGCAAACGGGCCTTTCGTCTGCTACAGGTGTCGGGATCCGGCTCGGTGTGACACTCCGCTCCGAAATTCTTCGCCGAGTTGCGTCGGCCGGCGCCACGGCTCCCCGCAGGGAGCGCGTGACGCCGGCCGTGGGTCAGATCTTCACGCCGTGACCGCGGAGGTAGGCCAGCGGGTCGATGTCCGATCCGTACTCAGGCCCGGTACGTATCTCGAAGTGGAGGTGCGGGCCGCTGACGTTGCCCGTGTCGCCGGACCATCCGATCCGGTCGCCACCCTTTACCTTCTGGCCGACGGAGACGTTCAGCGAGGACTGGTGCGCGTATTGCGAGTACTTGCCGTCCCCGTGCTTGATCACCACCTGGTAGCCGTACGCGGAGTTCCAGCCGGCCGTGACCACGGTGCCCGGGCCCACCGCGCGAACCGCGGTTCCCTTGGGTACCGGAAAGTCCACGCCGGTGTGGTAGCCGCTCGACCACATTGACCCCGACACCCCATATCCGGTGCCGATGTGCTCGTCGGCGACCGGGGCGACCCATGAGCCCGACGTGCCGCCTGAATCGGGCTCGGTGTAGTCCGGACGCTTCATGATCAGGATTCGGTCCGTCCAGAACGAGAGGGGCTCGATCCGGACGCGGGCACCGGTGTGCGGCGCGTCGATCACCTCTCCGCCGCCGATGAACATGGCGACGTGCTCCGGGCTGGAGGCGCTGCCACCGGAGAAGATGAGGTCGCCGGGGCGCAGGTCCTTCGCCGAGTTGATCTTGCTGCCGATGCCGACCTGGTCGTACGTGACCCTGGGGAGGTTCACGCCGACCTTGCTCCAGGCGTACTTGACCAGGCTGGAGCAGTCGCAGCCGGTAGAGCCCACGAACGGGGGCTTGCAGCTGCCGCCCAGGACGTAGGGGGTGTTGTAGGCCTCCTTGGCGCCGGCGACGACCTTGGCCAGGCCACCGGAGACCTTGCCGTCCATCGGAGCGGCCCACTTCTCCGCCCGCTCCCGGATCTCGCGGACGTAGTCCCGGGTCTCCTTGTACGGCGGGATGCCGCCGTACTGCTTCACCGCGCCGCCGCCGGCGTTGTACGCGGCGAGCATGTTGTCGACGACGTCGCCGGGCACGCTGCGGATCTCGTCGGCGAGCTTGCAGTCGTAGGACACCATCGACGGCACGGCGTCCTCGGGATCCAGCGGGTCTGCGCCGCCCTTCTTGTTGGCGTCGATGCCCTGCGTGGCCCACGTGGAAGGGATGAACTGGGCGATCCCGAGCGCGCCCGCTCCGCCGTCGGGCGGGTTCTTGCGGAAGTTGGACTCCTGGTAGAGCTGGGCGGCGATCAGCGAAGGAGTGGTCTCCGCGCAGCCGTAGTCCCGCACCGCGTTGAGGATGATCGGGCGCAGCCAGTCGGGGATGTCTTTGGTGTCCGACAGGCCGCCGCCGAATCCCGCGTTCTCCAACGCGTCGCTGGTGTTGTCCTCACCGATCGCCGAGGTCAGCGCCAGCACGGCAGCCAGCACCAAGCCGAAGCCGAGCAGGCATGACAAAAGGATCGCGATCAGTACTCTGCGCAGGGCCTTGGACTCGCCTTGCTCAGACATTGGGAAGCCCCACGACGCGCCAGCTGCCGTCGGCGCCACGGTGGAGCTTGAGTGCCACCTGTTCCTCCGACGCGGTGGCGGCCCCCGTGGCCGGCGTCTCGGTCAGCCTGTAGATCACGCGCGCGAAGGCGGAGTCCTCGGTCGGCGCGGGAGCTCCGTCCGGCAGTGACACCCGCAAAACGGTGACCGTCACCTGGACCTGGCGGTCCTTCCAGTTCAGCCACTGCCGCCGGCCGGCGCTGCCGCCGGTGTGAGTGCGCAGGTCCTCGGCCAGATCGCCGTCTGCGTAGGCGGCGGCGCGCCGGGAGGCGTCGTCGAACGAGGTGTCCCGGCCCGGCCGGGCGTCGTGGCTGGCCCACGCGGTAGTGAACCCCCGGGCCGCCTCCTGCAACGGTGCGGGCAGCGAACTCGGCTCCGAGGCGACGGGAGACTCGGTTGGCTCGGCAACGGGCGAGGCCGTCGTCGGGCGTGCGCTGCCGGAGCTGCTCCCAGTGGCAACGGCGGAGGGTCCGGCCGTACGCGCAGAGGATCCAGGGGTGGCGGGACGATCGCTCCCACCGAGCCCAAGGAAGAGAGCGACGCCGACAGCTGCCAGGACTGCCGCAGCGGCGAACAGCACGATCGTCCCGCGCTGGGCGCGGGCACGCGCGACATCGGTTTTCGGCATGAGGGTCCCCCGTGAGGTGGTTCTGGTGCGGTGATCCGGGCGGCCGGGGCCCGTTGGGCCCCGGCCGCGGCCCGGCTACGGCCGGGGCCTGGGCGGGCCGGGCGGCCGGGTGGCGCGCCGGATGGCCCGGGGCGGAGCTGGCGGCTTGGCCGGCGTCGACTTCTTCGCGGCCGGCGGGGTCGGCGGTGCAGGGGTGGGCGGGGTCGGCATATTCGGCACCCCGGCCGGCCCGGCGGCCGGCGGCTTCACCGAGCTCGGCGTCTTCGTGCCGGCCGCCTTGGGACCGGGCGTCTTGGCACCGGCCGCAGCCGATGCGCCCCCGGGAGTCCTCGGCGCGATGGCACCGGCCCGGGGCCCGGGAGGAGTCGCGGCCCGCGGGTTCGACTGGATCGGAGCCAGACCGAGGTTGACCTGTGCCTTCGTCCCTTGCTTCGCCACGAACTTGCCAGCCGTGGCGACGTTGCGCTTGTACTCGGCTCCGAAGTCCTTGGCCTCCTGGACCTTCTTGTCGACGGTGCGCGCCTTCACAGCCTTGAGGTCGTCGCCGACCTTCTTCCCGCGCGCAATCGCCGCAGCGCCACCACGCTTGGTCGCGGCAACACCGCGGGGGATCCCCACAGGTGCGCCCACCGTGGCCATGAAGGCGAACTTCCCGGCCTTGGCGCCGTACTTGGCAGTCGTGGCTGCGGCCTTTCCCGTGGCCATGGTGGCCCTGCCGCCCCTGGTCTGGGACATCTTGTTCGCGGCCGCCGTGGCCAGCCGCTTCTTCAGGGTCTGCTTGGCCGCCTGCTGCGCCGCGACCTTCGCGGCCGTGCTCGCACCGCCGGTGCCGACGGCCGCGGCCGCGTTGGTGGCGAGCCGGGCAGCAGTCCGCAGCCGGCCGGCCTTGCGGTTCGCCTGCGGTGAGCCGACCCAGGCGTTCTTGGCGGACTTCAGACCCTGGCCGACCGGCCTGCTCACGCGCCGCGCCTCGCCTCGGGCCTCGCCCCACATCTGCTTCAGACCGGGGGCGGTCTCGGCGTAGCGGCCGGGACTGCTGAACACGGAGCGGCGGCCGGCGCCGCCCACGCGCGCATTGGCCAGCTTGCGGTTGAGGTTGACCGCGATGCTCTGCGCGGTCTGCTTGATCTTCTTGTGACCGGCCAGACCGGCGACGGCCGTGACGTCGATGACGATGAACTTCACGGCCAGGACGTCACCGGTGTCCGCGTCGATCAGGGCCAGAACGATCAGGATGAAGATCGCCAGGAAGAGGATGGCGATGATGATGCCGAGAACGGCCTTGGTGATCGCGGAGAACCAGCGCCACAAGGTGGCGCGGCCGCCGCCGGGCAGAATGCCGGCGGTGAGGGCCCAGTGACCGCGGATCGCCTCGAAGGCCAGCCAGCCCTGCGCCGTGAGGAACGTCCCGGTGACCAGGATCATGAGGATGGCCACGATGACCGCGGCGATCGCGACGAACAGAGCGGAGAAGGCAAGGTCGGCGGATGCCCGCTTGGCCTTGGGCTTCACGTCCCCGCAGGCCGCCTCGAACTTCTTCGCGTTCTCGTTGAGTTGCCCGATGAAGTTCGTGTCGTAGATCGAGTCCATCATCGCGGCGTCCCAGTAGTTCATCCCGAGCTGGTCGAGGTTGAACTCGGCGAGCTTGTACTCGCGGAAGGCCTTGTCGCACGGCCCGTCGAAGGTCTGCCCGTACACCATGAGCTCGTTGGGCTTGACGATGAACGCATCGACCAAGGCGTCGGTGATCGGCTTCGCTACGTTGTCCGGGTCGGCGCTGCCCTTGGCGCTCGCGGGGTCGTCGGCCAGGACGATGCTGGCGATCTCCAGGGTGAAGTCCTTTGCCTTGCCCAGCAGGCCACCTTCCGAGAGCAGCATGGTGGAGCCCTGCGGCTGCGCCTGGTCGTGCTGGCCGAGCAGGACCTGGGCCGGCGAGACAAGCACGGTGGTGGTCAGTGCGGCGACGACCAGGGAGACACCGATTTCGGCGAAGCCGCGCGAGCGCTCCTTGAAGAGGATCAGCCAGCCGCAGTAGAAGCCCGCGAACGTCAGGAACAGGCCGGGCAGACCGAGCCGGTCGATGACCTGGTTCTTGATGGTGCTGGAGATGTTCTCGACGGGACCGACCATGACCTTGGCCAGCCCGAAGTTCAGTGCCCACTTGATCAGCCAGCAGGTGAAGCCAATGACCCACTTCGAGACGCCGAAGAGCAGTTGGGCAACGATGTTCCAGATCTTGAGGTCGATGTCCTTCCAGCCGCCCGTGTCCGTCTTGACGGTGTACGAGCTGATCGGGACGCCGTCCTTGTCGGTGACGTTGAACGGCTGGAGGATGCCGTCGCTGCCGTCCTTGGGCTTCTGGTTCAGGTTCTTGCCGCCGGGGCCGGCAGCCGGCTTCGCCGGCGCGGACGCGCTGGGCGACGGCGACGGGTCTGCCGCGGCCGCAGGGGCCAGCACCACGGTGAACAGGGCCAGCAGAACCCCGATCAGACCGAGGCGCCGCTTGAGGCCACGCTGCCGGAGGCGACTCATGCCAGGACCCCGTCCGCCGCCTCGGCGAACTCCACGGTCTCGTCGGCTTCGTCGTCGAGCTGGCCGGGCGTCGTGGTGATCGCGGCGGCCGCATTCTCGTCCGCAGGGATCAGCACCTTGATGCCCGCGATGCGCTTGCGGAGGTCTCGGTACAGGCCTTCGCCGGCCCGCAGGGCGCGCTCGGTCTCGCTGACGTTGAGCGGGCTGAGGTTCTCGGTGATGACCTTGAGCATCTCGTCGTCGGTCGGGTCGAGGTCGAGGAACTCCAGGCACCGCGCAGCCAGGGCCTTGCCGCGGTGGCGGAAGACGAAGATGTGGCTGAGCAGCGCCCTGATCTTGTCGCCGATCTCGCTTTTCGGGCCGATGTCGTACGGGTCGTGGCTGCCGGCGAACGCTCCGGCGTTGTGCTTGCGGCCGTCGGCGATCAGCTCGAGCATCAGGTTGGAGCCCTCGGCGGACGAGGTGAGCCACCAGCACTCGTCGAGGAAGACGCCGGCGAACTCGTTCGGGTCCGCGAACGCGATCTCGCGGCAGAGCGCCGTCATCAGGTACATCAACCGCCAACCGAACCGCTTTTCGACCTCCAGGCTCGGGAGGCGGTGCTCGGAGAGCTCCTCCTTGGTGGGCAGGCCCAGGCGGTCGACGGCGAAGACGATGCTGTCGGAGTCCGTGATCCGCACGACCGGCAGCGTCGGGTCGAAGATGGTGCGGCCGAGGTCCTTCTTCGCCAGAGAGCGCAGCTTGCGGACGAGTTCGGAGGCGGCGGCGCGGACCGCGCTGTCGTTCGGCTCGTCCGGGTCGGGTGTGCGGGCCCGGTCGGCGAGGGTGTCCATCAGGGCGGTCATGCTCGGCTTCGGGCCGAGCCGGGTGGCCTCGATCGCCTCGGCGAGGGTGATGCCCTCGATGCTCATCGAGCCGATGTCCAGGAGCGGGGTGAGGAAGGACTCGGTGTAGCGGGCGGCGCGCGGGCCGCGGAAGACGCGCAGGGGGTCCAGGCTGACGCCGGCGTTCTCGTCGACGTTGATGATCTGGGTCGTGCCAGGGCACGCGAGCGCGAACCGCGACCATTCCTGCTGGGGAGTGCGGTCGATGACCAGGGCGCGGCCGCGGGAGTTCCTCTGCCCGGTCCGGTGGCCGGTGGTGAGGATGGAGTACATCGCGCACTTCATCGCGACGGACTTTCCTGAGCCGAGCTCGCCGACGAACGCGGCGGACGCGGAGGCGTTGACGCGGGGACCGTGGGAGAAGTCGACCAGGACGGGGCGGACGCCGCCGCCGTTGAGCTGGAGGCCGAAGAGGCTGCCGGAGTCGTCGCCCAGGCCGGCGCCGCAGAACGGCATCGACATGGCGAAGTCCCTGGCCAGCAGGTACTGGGTGTAGTCGAGCATCGGGCCCGGGGTCTTGGTACCGGGCAGCATGCCGTGGAACAGCGCGACCTGGTCGCCGGTGGGCCGCACCAGCGTGTAGTCGTTGCCGCCGAAGTGGTTGGCCAGCGACGTCGCCTTCTCATCCGCCTCCTCGGGGGTCGTGCCCCATACGCAGGTGGCGACGGTGGCGCGGATCTCGACCTCGGTGCTGGAGGCGGTGAGCCGGTCGCGGTACTCGTCCAGGGCGAAGGACGCCTTGTCGAGCGATGCCGGCACACCGGAGGTCTCGCCGTCGTACTCGCCGCGCTGGTGCGCGAGCTCGCGCTGCTGACGCCGGCTCTTCGGCTCGGCCTTCGAGCCGGACTCGACGTGCAGCCGGACGGCCCAGTCCACGGGGAAGTTGAACTCGTCCAACGCCGCCAGGTACTCGCTGCCGGGGAACCGGAAGGCTTCCGGCATCTCGGAGAGCACGCAGAACGCCTGGTAGGAGTCGCCGTGTTCGCTGGTGGCGCGCAGGTAGCGGCGCTTGAAGGGGTTGGTGGGGCCCTTGGAAGCGCGGGTGCCGCGGCCGCCCTCGTCGAGGATGACCTGGGTGTGGGCGGTCACCGTGTGACCGCGGCCGCGCAGACCCCGCGGTGCGCCGTCCTCGGGCAGGAGCGGCTCGTTCAGTCCGCGGCGGGCGCTGTGCCCGTAGATCCACAGGATTTCCGCCTCGGTGGCGGGCCGCATCTTGATGCCGGAGGGCCAGCCCGCCGCCAGGCGGGTGGCCTGCTCCAGGCGCTGGCGTTCGTCAGAGAGGGATATCGGGGCGACCGGCAGGCCGAGGGCGCCCATGACTTCCGACTGGACGGAGGAGAAGACAGCCCGGGTGCTCTGCTTGAAGTCGACGTGGGACAGGGGGACCGCGAGGAAGTCGACGCGGCCGGTGAGTTCGAGGTCCTGGAGCTGGTCGAGGACCTTCAGCGCCAGGTCGACGTACTCGGGGGAGGCGTCGAGGTCGACGCCGGCGGTCATGCGGGTGACGACCGACGCGGCGTCGACGCTCGGGCACAGACTGAGCAGGAGGGCCTCGCCCCGCAGGGACTTGAAGAGGGACTCCAGGGAGTCCAGTCGCTCGCGCTTCGTGGACTTCGAGGCGTGGGTGTAGTTCTCAGTGTCGACGCGCCACACCGCCCACACGGTGGCGGCAGTGGTCCAGATCAGGTGGCCGCTGATGTGCCGGACGGGGAGACGCATGGCGTTCTTCTTTCTGTGCTGGTGGTGATGTCGAGGCAGCTGGTTACTGCTCGTCGAGGGAGGCGAGGAGGGCCTGCAGCCCGGTCTTCGGCTCTGGCCGGGCCGCCGCAGCCGCAGCCGCAGCCGCAGCTGGAGCCGGTGCCGGGCGGGCTTTGCGTACCGGCGCCGGTGCGGGCTTCGTGGCGGCCGCCGCCGGGGCGGGCCGCTCGGCGGACCGGACGCGCACCGTGCAGGTGGCGGTCGCCAGTCGCGGTCGAGCGACCCGCTGCGGCTTGCCGGCCAGGCGCCCTTGGGCCGGAGTGGAGGAGTAGATGAGCAGGCTGCGCACGGCGCGCGCTGGGTCCCGGCCGTCGAGCCGCGCGTACCGCAGCACCCAGGCCAGGCCCCAGGGGATCAGCGCCATGAGGATGAAGTTCATGGCGCCGAAGTGGGCCCACAGGCCCCTCGTCATGACGAGGAGCCCGAAGCTGATCACCATGGTCATGACCTGGGTGATCGTGTAGGGCCCTCCCGGGAGCCGACCGGCTCCCGGGAGCTTGCCGATGACGAGCGGGTGCTTACGGGCTCGCGTGTACGAGTGCCCGATCAGCTCCTCCTCCGAGGCGCTCACGAGATCCGCCAGCCCTTACCCGCCAGAGCGGGCGCCTCGTCCGGAGCGTGGACCACGGAGACCGAGGCCGCGGTGTCGTCGATCTCGGAGCCGACCTTGGTCTTCAGGACGTTGAGGTTGCTGATGCCCCAGAGCACGAGGGCGGCCAAGACGAAGGCGACGAGGGTGCCGACGAAGGAGCGGGTCTTCCACCAGGCCATCAGCACGGCGATGATCGCCATGAGGGTGGCCACGGTGAGGACCAGCGTGCGGACCTGGCCCGTCTTGGTGTTGGCCCAGTCGAGGACGTCGCCGGCGAGGACGACGTGGTCGGGGTTGGCTGCTGCCAGGGTGTGCATGAACGATTCCTCTTTCTCAGGAGTTCGACGGCGACGGCGAGGGAGTCGCCGTGGCTGCGTCGGGGCTTGGGGTGGTGGTGGTGTGCGGCGCCGCGGAAGGCGGGCTGCTCGCGCGGATGGCCGGGGCGTCGTCGACGGACGCGACCTCCCAGCGGCCGGCGCGGGACTTGAGGGTGAGCGCGTAGCTCAGCGAGACCGGGCTGCCGGCCTGGTCCGTGGCATCGACCTGGACCAGCTGGTGCAGCACCGTGCCGTCGGCCGGCACCTTCTGCTGGCCGGAGCCGGACGAGTCGTCCTGGACGCCGGTCACCTTCAACGCGGCGTACGGCGCAGGGCTGATGGGCTGAAGCCGCGTACCGGGCGAGGTGTAGCGGTCGAGTTCGGTGGAGCCGGTGAGGTAGGCGGCCAGGAACCCGCGCGCGGTCTCCACCGACGGGTCGGCGCTGCTCGACCCGCGGTCGGTCTCGTACGCCAGGCCGCCGGGCTTGACGGAGGCGGGTGCGGCCACCTGCGCCGGCAGGGACGTCGCGGCGTAGCCGGCATCGGATGCCGCCTTGTCGGCACCGCCGGCACTGGCCGGGCCAGTGGCCTGAATGCCGACGCGGAAGTACTGCACCCCCAGGCGCTTCGCCTTGCCCTTGTCGTCGTGCGCCGTGACGTCGGCGGCCACGGTGATCGACCAGTAGCCAGGCTGAACCTCACGGGAGGCCAGGACGGTGGACTGCGTGGCCTCGCGGGTCCCGGGCTTGACGGCCAGTGCGAACGAGCCGGAGTAATACGGCGCCAGGTCCCGCTCGGTGCCCTGGCCGGCCTGGAGGTAGGCGGCGACGAACAGTTCGGCGAAGCCGGCCGGCCCGACCGAGGACGCGGGCGCTGCGGCAACGACCGGCTTCGTCGCGCCCTGGGCCGGGCCGGACGCGCTGAGGAACGCCAGCATTCCCAGAGCCGGGCCTGACGCCACGAGAGCCCAGACACCGACGCGGGCCAGCCGGGAGATCCCGGACATGTGGGCGGTGCTCGCCTTCCACCCGGTTTCATCCGGCTGGTCCGTCGGCGACTCCTGGTGCTCCTCGACCTCCTCGTCCCAGACTTCCGCCTCGACGAACTGCTTCTTCTTGTCGGCCTTCCGCTGCCGGCGCTGGCGCTTCACGACGCCGTCCGCAGGGCCTGGACCGTCAGGACGGTCGAGATGCGCTCCTTGAGCTGAGCCGGCGTACGGGCCAGCAGCACATCCCACGACGCCAGGGCGGGCTCCGACTCGCTGTCGAGGAAGGCCCGCATCTGCTGGTGCAGGTCACGGTCCATCGGCCGGCTCACCAGAGCGGCGGCAATCTTGGTCAGCTCGCGCGAAGCACGGGCCACACGGGCCTCGTCGGCGTCGAGCAGCTGTCGGCCGGTGCCGGCCGGGGACTTCGTGGTCACGTCGGTTCTCCCGGAGGTTGAAGGGTGGGGGCGGGGCGTTAGGGGCTGGAGGAGCTCTGGCGGGCCTCTCGCCTGCTACAGGTGTCGAGGAAGTCCGCGGTGTGACAGTCGGGCCGAAGTTTTTTCGAGGGACTTCTGCGGCGGTCAATCCACGGCGCGGGCCGGCGTCTCTCAGGCCGCGGCGCGGTACTGGGCGAGGGGCGACTTCGTGCGCAGCGTGCGAACGGCACGGCTGGCGTGCTGCCGCAGCAGGTCCCCTTCGTGGCCCATGGAGCGGGTGGTCATGTGCCGCTGCTCGGGCCGCTGCGAGGTGGACAGGTAGTACCGGGCGATGCGCTGCGCCTCGAGCTCCTTCAGCGCTCCGATCTCCACCGCCCACAGCAGGAGGTCGAGGACCTCCGTCCGCGCCTCGTGACGCGCCAAGGGCGGCTCGTCGACGCCGACGAGCTCCATCTGGGCAGCGCGCATCAGCAGGTCTGCGAGCTCGACCGTGCCGTGCGGGGTGTCGGGGTCCTCGCTGGAGACGACGTGGGCGTAGCGGGTGTGGCACTCAGCTGAGGCAAGAGGCGCGACGCCGGCGGCGAACTCCTGGACGTCCTCTATGTCGTCGAGGCAGGCGGCCAGGGTGCGGCGGGTCAGCTGCAGGGTGTCGAGCGCGAGGTTGTTGAAGATCCGCCGCGGCCGCCGGTCGAGCGGGTAGGTGCGGACGACCTCGAAGGCGGCGCCCAGCACCGTCGCGCAGACGTCGTCCCACGGAAGGCCGTACGAGCGCTGCTGCGTCTTCGCCATCAGGACCGTTTTGGGCAGGAGGACGCGTACGGCCACCCGCCACGCGAGGTGGGCGTCGAAGCCGGTCCCGCCGGCGCGCTCGACCAGCAGGTGCATGACGCGGTCGTGTCCGTCCAAGTCACCGCGGCGGTAGTAGACGGAGATCTTGTCGACCACGTCCTGGGGACTGGCTGCCCCAGCGAGGTCGGGGTGCTCCTCGGCCCACGTGGCGACGCGGTCCGCGGCCCTCAGGTCGCGGCAGAGCACGTCCCAGTCGCGGTTCATCAGGGCGAGCGTGTCGTAGCGGGTTGTGGACTCGGAGGAGTCAAGTGCCGGGGTGTGCTGGGTGGTGGCCACGTCCGTGTCCGTCCTTTCGCGCCATCTGGTCTCGATGGCGCTCACACTCCCGAGGCCCCCCTTGACCGCGGTCTGACGGCGATTCCGGCGCGACGAGGTCAAGGGGAAACCGGCCCTCGGCACCCGGCGGCCCACTGGGCAAGGGGGGCCGCGGTCAAGGGGTGGGCGCAGAGGTCAAGGGGGATGGCATCCACTCGGCGAGGTGGATGGCAGCGACCCACTCCACCGAGGACGCGGTGGAGACCACTTCCAGTGGACGGACCTAAGGCACCGCGGAGCCGGCTCCATCCACTGGACCGGATGGAGCACACCGAGTGGATGGACCACGCCCCGTCGCAGGGCTCACGAACCTCCACCCACTGGCCACCCACGGTGGGCCGGGACGTCCCGCCCATCGGCCCATCGCGATGGACGCCATCGCGAACTGGGTCCGAGACACCCCGGGTCGCCATCGCCTTCACACGCCGTTCTGCACGGCGCCGGGCTCCGGTGGGTGTCGCCGGGGAGGAAGCGCCAGCCGCGCCCCGCGGCTCCCCCTGCTCGGCGGCCGCCCGCATCGGACAGAGGCTGCCCGTGCCGGTGCCGTGCGCCGGCCTCATCGGATCCTGGCCCTCTGGCGCCTGCTGCGTTTCCCCTTGACCCGGGCCCAGGTCAAGGGGAAACAGCAGGCGTCCCGTCCCGTGGTCAAGGGGTGCAAGCACGGCCGGTCAAGGGGTGCAAGCACGGCCGGTCAAGGGGGTGGCCGAGGGGCCAGATGATGCGGTGAAGCTGGTCAAGGGGGAGAGGAGAGGGTGGCGAGGCGATCGCCGGAAGGTGTCTGCCGGCGATCACCTCGGGTGGGTGGCACGCGCGGTTTCACCGCGATCCAGCCTGCGGCTCGGCCGGCCACCGGGGCCACCCCATCGCCTCGTCCACCGTCCGTCATCGGTGGGCGCCACCGGTGCACCGGATCGGATGGAGCCCACCGAGTGGATGAACCACACCCCGTCCACCGGGTGTCCACGGACACCGGGTGTCGCCCACTGGGTGTCGCCCATCGGGTGGTCCGAGCCGATGGACCACACCCGATGGACGAAGGCGACTCTCCATCGGGTGGGCCCCATTGCGGGGCGCAGTGCCACCGGATGGAGCCCACCCTGCGCGCGGGACCGAGCGGTGGGGAGTGGGCTCCGTAAGTGGCCGGGTGGGGAATGGCGGGTGCGTCACGCCAGCCGCGGTGGCGACGGCAGCGTGCGCTCGCGCCGCCCCACCCTCGACCGCGACTCCACGGCGGCTTGTCGCGGGCCCGTGTTTCTCCTTGACCAGGGCGCGGGTCAAGGGGAAATCGGCCGCCGCGAAAGCTGGTCAAGGGGCGCCTCTGAGACGTCAGGACCACCGTGGCCCGTCGCGGATCGTTGAGCTCCTCCGGGCGGCGGCGGGCGCCCGCTGTGTGGAACGTGGCGCCGGCGTGGTCGGCCCATCGCCACCCGGGGTGTGGAGAGCCCGGAGCGGTGGAGTGGACGGCTCACGATGCGGCCCGCTCCAGATGCCGGGTTCGGCATCGGACACACAGGCCGGTGGAACCGAGCGCCGGGCGGGTGCATCCGCTGCCGTCCCACCCCGCGCACGCCTCGGGCTCCACCGCTGAGGACGGGCGGCCGGCGCGCATCCCCTCGTGCTCCTCTCGGCACGGCCTGCACCTGCGGCCCGGCTCTGTCCGGTTCAGCAGCAGGACGGCGCAGCCGCACTCGGGGCACCGGCCCCGGGGAATGGCGGGAGTGGAGCGCGGGGTGGGGGTGTCGGTGGGGGTGGAGTGGACGACGAGGGTGGGAGTGGGCGCCTCGGGCTGGGCGGTGGCGCGGCGCCGGTCGCGGACGATCTCCTCGCACACCGAGCACCGGCGGCCGCTGCTCCACAGGACACCGGCCTCGCAGTCGAAGATCCCGCAGCCCCAGTGCGGCAGGCCGACGCCGAGGATCCACCGGCCGGGGTCGCGGATCTCGTCGGTGAAGAACCGGCAGGCCCGTGCCTCCAGGCGCTGCCGCAGCCGGGTGTCGTCGATGCCGGAGCGCAGCTGCTGGCCGACCTCCCGGGCGATGCGCCGTTGCATGTAGACGCTGGTTTGCCGGTAGAGCCTGTGCACCGGCTCGAGAACGGCGTGCACCCGGGCGCTGATGGTGAGCCCGGGTCCGTCGTAGGTGCCGGTGTGGTTGGTCAAGGGGGTGCCCGCGGGCTTGGTCAAGGGGGTGGTCGAGGGGGTCTGGTGGTCATCCGCGCGCAGCGCGAGTCCACCGTCGCCGTCGCCGCGCGGTGGTTGCGCACCGCGGTTTTCCACAGCTTCACCTACCTGTACTTCGCCTACGGCGGGTGAGAAGGGGGCGCGCTCGTCATCAGGTCGGTCAGTCCTAGGTTCTTCCTTAGTCGCGAGTGATCCCGCATCAGCCGAGGAACCCGATCCCTCACCAGGACCAGAGGTGGAGGAGGGTGCGACGTCCGCAGTGGACGGTTGTCCACAGGGGTCCTGAGGAAGGGCGGCGGGGATGTCGTGGGCGATGAAGTGGTGGCGGCCGCGCACGCCGGCTCTGCGCTCCACGGTGATCCACCGCGTGGCCTCCAGCTCGTCGACGATCTCCCCGGCGGCCGCGGTGGTGAGCGGCTGGCCGGCCCGTCGGCCGCTGTAGTGGTGGAGCGCCCCTGCGATCTCCGACTCGGTGAGCGGGATCCGCTGGGCCTGGGCGTACGCGATGAGTGCGTACGCGCGCAGCTGGCGCGGGGTGAGGTCCTCGGAGGCGGCCACCGGGATCCATACGAACCGCTCGGTCGCGGACAGGGGCCGGGTACGGCGCACCGCCGAGGTGCCGCATCCGCCGGGCAGGGAACGGCGGGTCGAGGACAGCTCGACGACGCCGTCGGGCCCGGGGCGCATCAGCTGCGTCATGCCGCGCTCGACGGAGGACTTCGACAGGCCGACGTACTCCGCGATGGTCACGGTCGCCGCCGTGCATCCCTCGGGACGCGACGCCAGCGCGGCGATCTTCACGTACGCGGTCAGCGCGACGTCGGCGTAGTGCGGGCTGGTGACGAGGCGCAGGGGCACCTTGACCCGCTGGCGGCGCTGCGGGCGCGCCTGATCGCCCGCCGGCGGCGGGCTACTCGGTGGTGCTGCTGTGCGGGGCACGCTTCTCCTGGCGCACCGGTGCCGCGGGGCGGCGACTCGGGTGCGCTGGGTCTCGACGGCGTCCGGCAAGGACGCGCGGTCTGGGGTCTGGCCAGAGGCACTCGGGCGAGGGCTGAAGGAACGGGTCCTTCAGCTGCTACGGGTGTCGAAAAAGCCGACGGTGTGACAGTCCGGCCGAAAAAATCCCCAGCGAACCTGTGACCTGCGGGTCAAGGGGCTCTCTGGGGTGGCGGCAGGCCCCCTTGACCGGGCCCGTGAAGGCTCGTCGGCCAGGTGTGGGGAGCGAGGCTTCGGCATGGCTGGTCAAGGGGTGTCGGCTGAAGCTGGTCAAGGGCAGACCGCCGGACCGCTGTGGGCCACGGTGGATCCGGGCCGCACCGACCCAGAGAGCGGCAACGCAGCGTGGCGCTGGCGTCACGGACGGGCGAATAACCACCGCGATCGGCGTGCTTCGATGGCGTCCGAGCTGACAAAGGGCATGGGTGTACTGCAAGATGGACCCCGTTCTCCCGGGTCGCCCCGGGAAACGACAAACCCCTTCGGGGGGATTGCTGCTGGAGGGCAGTGATTGCCGGACCATTCGGTCCGGCCCTCGCTCGGACTGGGCTGCTAACCCGGGTCGGAGCGGTGACGGCCGGCAGAGGAGCTGCTAACTCCGAAGCCGGTGGAGAGGGGCGAGGAGCAGCCGTTGCTAGAGGCGCCCGCCCGGAAGACCTACGACATCCTCAACTCCCCCTTCCCGGGGGATTTCGTGTTTCTGGGCCCGGCCGTGCCGGGCCGCCCCCACGGCAGCGCCGCGCCCAGCACGGCGCTGCCGCCCCGGGTCTGCGCGGTGCTGGTCATGGGAGAACCGCCTTCTCGGTTCGCCGGGCCCGTCCTCGGCGCTGTGCGCCGGGGGCCCGAGGTGAGGCGTTTTGGATCAAGCGGAAGTCACCCTATCCCCTGACAGCCGCCATGCACACGCACTCAGCGCGTTGTCCACGCGACGTCGAAAAGTGCGGCCAAGAGGGGGCAGTTGACGCAGAGGGTTACTAACTGGCGCTTCCCGTGCGGATAGTCACCCGATCCGCACGTACTACCGTCAAAAGGTATGAGGTTGGGCGCTCATCCGTATATCCGACTCTTCGAATCTCGAACACCGCGGTGCCGGCCTTGGACTTGAGGAGTGAGCACTCCTCGGTGGTGGCCGACCTCGCGCCCCAGCTGCTGGTGTGGCTGTCCTCGCGCCGCAGCGTGCCCGCCGTGAACGGCGCGACGGTGGCGGCCTCGGCCCCCGACACCGCGAGCAAGTCCGGGGTGAAGAGGGTCTGCAGCGCCCACGGGATGCCGGCCTGCAGCAGCACCGACTGGCGGACGGACAGGACGGCGTCCGGTGTGAGGCCCAGAGCCTCGACCGCGGCGGCGTCGGTACCAGGAACCCCGCGCCTCGTGTCGTCGTGGCCGCCGTCGCCGGACTCAGCCAGCCGGATCAGCCCGTCCTCGTGCAGGCGGACCGTCATGGCGAGAGCCGGCTGCAGCACTCGACTGCGGCGGCGCGGGGCCGTCTCGACCAGGCCCTCCTCTTCGAGGAGCCGCAACGCCTGGGCCACGGTGTTCGGGGCGACGCCGAGCTTTTCACCCAACTCACGCTGACCGGGGAGCTGATCGCCCGGGGCCAGCCTGCCGCTCAGGATGTCGGCGCGCAGCGCGGCCGCGACCTGCTCGTGCGGGTGATGGGACGTCATGGGCACATCTTGCCGCACCCGCCAGAACTCTCGGCTCATCCGCTCGACCTCTCCTTGACGTGATCGCCAATGGCGTGCATCATCTGACGCAACTGCATTAAGGCAGTTAAGGCAGATGGCGCGTGAAAAAGCAAGCGGCCCCCGGGGCTGGTCCCCCCGGAGGCCGTGAACGCGCCCTCACCCACCAGAGCGCAGGAGACGAGAACGCGTGAACACCATGATGGCAGCCCACCCGCCGAAGCCGGCAGACGCCCGCGGATTCACCGAGGACGGCATCGCCCGGTACCTCGCGGACACCGAGTCGATCGACGACCTCGTCGCCGGCGGCTACCTGGCCGGCCACGACGGCCGACTCATCGCCCAGCAGCTGCGAGCCCCGCAGCTGCGCCGGGCCATCACCCACTCGGTGTGCCACACCGTCCAGCCGGACGTCGACAACTTCTACCAGGAGGACGGCGAACCGGACGCCGACTGGCAGCAGCGCCGCGCCCGCACGGTCCGCGACCACTGCACCGTCTGCCCGGTACGGGCCGCGTGCGCCGAGCTCGCCCTCCGCGACGACGACACCGTCGGCGTCCGCGGCGGCCTCGCTCCGGAGAAGCTGACCCGCCGCCTGGTCGCCGAGACCACCAGGCTGGAGCGCGCCCGCGCCCTGGACGGGCGCGCCTCGGAGGCCCGGCGCGCCCGCATCGCCGCCGGCGCGGAACTGCAGAGGCTCTCCGGCCAGTACCTCGGCACCTCCGGCAAGCCCGAGAAGCGCCTGGAGAACATCGAGAACATCCGCGAGGCCGCCCGCCGGCGCGACGAGCTCGTCGCCGCTTACCGCCGTGCCGCCGGCTGGACGGTCGCCGCATGACCCCCGCCGGCGACGAACGCGCCCTCAACCGCGCTCTGGTCAGCGCCCTCGCCCGCCGCGACGACGTCCTCTTACTCCCCGTCCTCGTGCCGGCCGGCGCCGACGTACCGCCCGTCAACCCGCTCACCGTGCTGCTCCTGGTCCTGCTCGGCCAGGCCACGGCCGAGCGCGACGCCTACAGGGACTGGATCACCCAGGACCCGACCCCGCCCAGCGACGACCCGCTGCGCGCCCGGGCCGCCGATGCGGCCAGCAACCTCGCCAGGAGGGACTCCCCGTGACACCCGACCTCGCCCCCCATGGTGCGGCCCTGGCCGAACTCTTCGGCAGCTGGCAGTTCGTCCTCGGGGCGCTCGTCCTCACCCTCGGGCCGGCGATCGCCCTGCGCCGGCGCCGCGTTGCCCTGGCCGCACTCACCGACACCGAGCGCGCCGCGGCCGCCGACCGCCGTGGCCGCCGGATCGAGGACGTCCTCACCGTCGTCATCGCCGCGGCCGCGGCCGCCCTCTCGGCCACCGGTCTGCGCCGGGTCGGCCACCACCAGATGGGCCTGGACGCTCCGTTCGACCTCCTGCCCTTCGTCGCACTGGACGTCGCGGCGATGGTCTGCGGCCGCCGAGGCCGCCGCCGCGCCCGCGACGGCGATGGGCCGGGTCTGTCCGGAGCTCTCTTCTGGATTCTGGCCGGCATCAGCTCGGTCTTCTCCGCGTCCGAAGCCGCCTCCCTCCTCGGCGGCGCCGTTCGCGCGGTGTGGCCGGTCCTGGCGGCCGTGCTCTGGGAGATCGGCTCGCTCGAGGAGCGCCGCGCCGCCCGCAACAAGGGCGGACGCCCGGACCGTCGCATCGCCCTGGTGCGCCTGCTCCACCCCGTCGAGGCCTTCCGCGTCGCGCTGCTGCTCGCCGCCCGCCAGGACCTGGCCCAGGAGGAAGCCACCGCCGAGGTCCGCATCTCCCGGGCGGCCTACCGCTGGTACCGGTTGCGCCGTGCCCAGGACGCGGTCAAGCGAGCCGGCGGGATGACGCGCTGGGTATACCGCCTCGTCGAGATGCATGCCGACGCCCGCGCACAGGATGCCAGCGAACGAGCAGGATGCTCCGACCCCGCCATCCTGAACCGCGTCGTCGCCCGCTTGCAGATGCGTGTACGCCAGTCCGACATCGCCGGGATGAACCTGAGGAATCCCGCCGCGTTCGAGGGCATCCTCAGCACCCTGATCGGCACCATGCCGACCATCCCATCCCAGGCGGCCGACCCTCATCCTGCGCCTTCATCCCACCCCGCCAACGACGAAGAGCCGCAGCTCAGGGCCAGGATGGCTGAGGGCGGTGAGCCCGGGGACGACAGTGGCGACGAGGACACCGCCTCGCCGCACCCGGACGTCGACGCCGAGCAGGATGAGGCGCCGGGCGCGGAGCGGAAGACCGACGAGGAGGTCATGGCCGCCTTCGTCGAGACCGTCCCGCGCAAGGATGACGGCACGTTCGCCTGGGGCATCAACAAGTGCGCCGAAGCCCTCGGCATCGGCAACCCGCGGGCCAAGCGGTTTCTGAAGACGCAGGCCGAGTGGCTGCCCGAGGCGCTGGCATCCCATCCCGCGGCGCACGGCGCCGACGGCGAGGAGCCGGACCACTTCGACCAGGCCCTCGCCCTCGCGAACGAGCCGCCGCAGTCGGCCGCCGCCCCCCGGGCCCTCGATCCCGCCCTGCCACCGGCCGGCCAGCAGCTGGCCATCGACGAGCGCTTCGCCCTCGACCCGACCGTGGGCGACTTCGAGCAGCACGACAGCGGCCTCCTCCTCCCCGCAGCAGCCGGTATTCGCCAGCCCTGACCTGACGCCCCGCTCCGCAGGGCGCCCGAAGGCTGCCCGCGAGCACGACCGTGAGGACCACCCATGCCCGCCACCTTCGACCAGCACGTCAACGAAGCCCTCGACCTCATTGCACCGGCCCGCCGCCAGGTGAACGCCGGCCGCCCGGCCCGGACCGTCGGCGCCCCGCAGCACCGCCGGCCCCGCCTCGTCCTGGTGCGGCGCCCCGCCCCCCACGAGGGGAGCGAGCAGTGAGCACCACCCCTTCCACCCGCGGCCGGCGCAGCCGGGCGCACGACGACGCCATCCAGGGCGAACCGCACGCCACCCCGGAGACGGAGGACACCGTGGGAGCTGACGAGACGCAGCTGCGCCGCGTCCTGTCCCGCATCGGTGTCCGGCCGCTCGGTCATGCCGAGCAGCCCGTCGACGAAGAGCCCGAGGCCGCCGCCCACCCCGCCCTGGACCAGCAGCCCGTCGCCGCCACCCGGAGGAACCCGGTGGAGCCCGGCGGCGGCCGACTGCCCGCGCCCGGACAGACCATCGACCTCACGGAGCTCCCTGAGCAGCAGGCCCGGGCGGACGAACCGACGCTCCCCGAGGAGCAGGACGACACGGCAGACCCGGCGCAGCTATCCGAGACGCGACGCGTGGGTGAGGCGGCGAAGAGAGGGTGGCCGCCCCGCGTCCCCTGGCGCCGACACGAGGACAAGGACCAGGCCGAGGACCAGGCCGAGGGCCCGGCCGGCGACGACGACCTCCCGCAGCCGGAAAGCGACCAGCCCGACTGGTACCGCGTCCAGAAGACCGACGATCCGCAGGCGCCAGACCCGGGCACCTACGAGGTGCACAACCACTACTACGGCACTGGCCAGGACTCCTCAGCACCCGCAGGGGAAAGGGCCGGCCGGAGCCGCAACCGCGGCTCCCTCACGGCCTGGTGGGCGTCGCTCACGCCGCTGCAGCGGTTCATCCTCCACAACGGATCAGCCGCAACCGCCGGCGCCTGGGGCTGGGGCATGTTCACCGCCCAGTGGAACACCGGCCTACCCCAGTGGACGCTCGCCGTCATGCACGACGCTGCCGCCGGCAGCACAGAACCGTCCACCCCATTCATCGTCGGCGGCGGCGTGATCGTGCTCGCTGCAGTCGTCGGCGGCGGCATCACCGCCTTCGTGGAGAAGTGGCTGTACCGGCTGCCCTCGTTCTGCGCCGTCGTCCGCTTTCTCACCCACATCCCGGTCGCCTCCGCCGGGATCGCCGTTCTGTGGTTCTCCGCCCCCACCTTCTAAGGGATACCCGTGACTAGCCTGCTCGCCGCCGGGGCCGGATCCAGCGCCCTCGGCCCGATGTCCGCCACCACCATCAGCGTCATCCTGATCGTCACACTCATCTACGGCATCAAGGGGAAGGGCCGGAAGAAGCTGGCCCTTGGCCCCGCCCAAGCCGTCGGCTTCTTCGCCGAGCTCGCCTTCCTGCGCGCCGGCTCCTGGCCCCACGACCTCGGCACCGCCGTCCAGGACATCCCGCGGCAGGTGGCCGCGAACCCCGACCTCGGCGGCATCGGCATGACCGGCGTGGTGATCATCCTGCTGGTGCTGTCCGCGTTCGCCCCCCTCGTGCCGTTCACCGGAGCCCTGTGGGGGATGCTCACCGCGGCCGCCATGTCCGCGGCGCAGGGCTCCATCTGGCGGGCTGTCATCTCCGTCGCCACCGCCGCGCTGTCCCTGGTGGGCGCATGACCGGCAAGCCCGACGAGACTCGGCCCGGAAAGCCGGATACGACGAAGACCGCCAAGCGAGAACGACGGAAGCCCACGCTGGAGGAGATCCCCTTCGTCCGCGAGGTGCCCGTCGTGGCCAGCGCCACCATGGTCGTGCTGCGCTACGTGGGCGCCTGGCTGCGCGGAGGCGATGAGGAGAGCGGCGGGTTCGGAGTCCGCCTGCTCGCCCTCGGTGCCGCCGGCTACATCGCCCTCTACTTCGCGGAGAAACATCCCGGGCTCTGGTACGCCTACGGCGGCGCGGGCTTCCTCCTCGTCACGACCGTCGCCGTCCGCACCGGCCTGTCGGCCGGCCGAACCGTGAAGGACCTGGAAGCCGCCCGAGCTCCCACCGTCACCGAGGAGGAGCAACCGAGCACCGACATCCAAAACGATCATGAAATGGCGGGGGAGGAGGACCTCGAAGCGGAGCCGCTCACCGTCAGCCCGGCCGAAGCGGACGCGGCGTTTGGCTTGTTCGTCGAGCACAACGTCGCCTTCGCCGTCCGAACGGATCCCAAGGGCGACCGAAAGGGCGTCCACACCGACACCCTCCTCAAGATCCTCCACGCGAAGGAGATGCTGACCGACTGGACCGAACCCATGCTGAGGCAGAAGTGCAAGGCCCTCGGCATCCCCGTGCGCAAGCAGATGGGCATCCGGGGCCGGAACTACTTCGGGGTCCACATCGAGGACTTCGAGCAGTCCCTCGGCAGGGCCGTACGCGTACCCCCGCAACTGGTCCCAGACCTCACCGCGAACGCCCCCACCCCACCCCCGTCCGAGGCCCCCGCCCCACCCTCCGAGATCACCCTCATCCAGCCCCCTGCAGGAGCCGGCTGAACCACCCGCCGCCGCCCCCTGCCGGCCGCCGTCCGGAGGGGGCGGCTCGGCGCTCACAACAGGCCTTCCCCCGGCTTCCACTCCCCTACCGGGCAGAGGGCAGACCCACCCCCTACTAGCCGCATCTACGACTGCCTGACCTGCGCATCTATCCCAGCGGTAGATGCGCCTATCGCGCCCATCTACCGCGCCCTACCGGCTTGTTCCCGTCCCGCCGCGCGCGCCCGCCCGGTACGGTCGAAGCACACTTCAGAGGACCAGTGGAGGGGGAGCCCGCGGTGGCATGGCGGTACGGGTGCGGCCCGTGCGAGGTCACGACAGGATGGCTGCCCAAGGACCAGGCCTCCGCCAAGCGGGATGAGCACCGGGATACCGTTCACGCCGGCATGATCCCGACGGTCGAGGTCTTCGAATCCAACGCCCGGCCGATCGCCAAAGATCCGGCCGCCCTGCGCATGTGGGCGATCATCGCAGCCGTCTGCGTGATCGCCTGGATCACCCAGAACATTCGCTGACCGGGGCCGCGTAGTGGTGCCTCCTGCCCCGTCCCGGCCAACCATCGACTGACGAAAGCCCAGTGAGGTCGCGCACTCAACTGGACGTTGCGTATTGAGAATTCAATGTGTAATGTGGATCTCGACGGAGAAAGTTCCGCATCCGTGTCACACGCAGCTCGCCTACGACACCTGTAGCAGTTGAGCGCACCCACACACCTTCCGGGAGTCCACCGTGACCACGCCCCGCACTCTCACGCTCGGCACCGCCATAACGACCGCCGCGCTCCTCGCCCTCACCGGCTGCGCCAATAGGCCCGTTACGCACGGCGAGGTCATCGACAAGCGCGGCTACGCCGGTCGCTGGATCCCCGAGTACAAGGACGTGTACCGCCAGGACTGCTCGACCATCCGCACCAGCTCGTTCACTGCCACCTCCTTCGCGGGCCACAGCAGCGGCTCCAGCGGCGGCAAGTCCAGCGGCGGCAAGTCCAGCTCGTCGGGCGGCACAGGCAAGAAGAACAACAACACCACCACCGGCGGCTCCGGCGGCACCCCGCCCGGCAAGTCGCTCACGAACGGAGGTACCTCCGGCACTACCAAGCCCGACAGCAGCCAGCCCACCAAGCAGTGCCAGCGCAAGTACGTGGGCCGGAACCAGACCGGTCAGCACTGGCAAGCAGGCAAGTGGGAGCTCCGGCTCCGCGACGGCGACCGAACCGGATGGATCACGGTCTCCGAGACCACCTACAACGACACCGATCTCCACGACCGCATCTGACGGCCCCCAGAGACCCAGAGGGAGATCCGTCATGCCCGACGCACCCCAGTACACGCGTTACAGCATCTACATGCTGGAGCCGCACGCTGAATATGCGACCGCCGAGAACGGCCACATCCCGATCGAAGCCATCGCCGAGCGCGTCTACGGCAAGCCGTACAACTCGCTGCGCGGCTGTCAGCGGGACGACGAGCACATCCCCAATGACAGCGTGAAATTGTACGAACTCGCCTCCGAGGGGGACTACGAGGAGGCGCTCGACCAGTTCGATGAGGCGAGGGTGTACTTGGGCTGGGACTCCGGTATCGGTGAGGTCGTTTACAAGACCGGCATGACCGAGCTGGACTACTGGCTGAGTATCCGCGTCGCTGACGAGAACACACCAGCCACCGCCGAGGCGAACCCGCCCGATACGCAAGACCTTGAGAACGCCGTGTTCGAGAGCCGATTCTTCGCCGATCGCGCCTTCTCCCCGTCGCTGAACCTGATCCTCGCCGATCTCATCCGCCGTGGCGAACTCCCGCGCGGTGACTACCTGTTCCGGCACTGGTGGTGATTGAAGCGGGACGAAATCTGATGCCACAGAGCCCCGACGAGGCCCACCTGGCCCTCTTCCCTGGCGATCCGCTGCCACGCGACCAGTTACCCGCCCCCAGCACACCCGCCCCGACTACCTCCGATGCGGGGCCACCACCTGGTGGCCCCGCATCATCCAGTGGGAGACACCAAATGCACCCCTTCGTTCTCGGAACCGTCCTCGGAGCGGCCGTCACCCTGCTCGGCCTCGCCTTCTGCCGGCGACTGACCCGGCGACCGCACTGCCCCTGGTGTGCCACAGCCTCCGCCTGGCCCACCTCCCAGCACGACCCCCTGCACTGCCGCGGCTACGTCCAAGAACGCCGCCGCGACCGCCTCCGCGACATTGCGCACGGACGCCCGGTCCCGGAACCGAACCCCTGGGGCCACGCACATCTCCTTGACGAGGAACGACGCTAACCGCGACGCACGCTCCGTCACGCCACCCTCGCGCGGCCACACGCTCCGTCCAGCCGCTTCACACAGCCCACCAGATGAGGACCGATGGCTCGCTGCCCCGCCGCACTCCCGACGACTCCCGCCCCCTGCGCCGGCCCCATCGTCGTCACCGTGCTCGACCAGGACAACGCCGGCGCCGACGGTTGCGAACACCACGCCGCACACCTCCTCGCCGCCCTCGACCGCGGCCGCGTCTTCGCACTGCCCCACGCCCCCGCCGGAGCCGCGCACCGCGTCTTCAAGGCCGCAGCTCCGCAGGACGTCCGCCTTCACCGCCTGGCCGACGCCATCGTGACCTCGCCTGCAACGCCCCGATGAAACGCGGGCCGACCAGGCCCCGCACACCAGTCACCCTGAAGGGAACCTCCGTGCTTGTCGGCCAGCACCCCGAACACGCCGTAAGGGCGTACCGCAACGAACGCCCGTCCATAACCCGGCTCATCCTCGAAGCGCGCTGGGCGCACTACCGCCTCACCGACACTCTGGAACACGACCCCGACAGCAACGCCGTCCCCGCCCTGCGCCGCTTCCATCTCCTGCACGCCGGCGTGCTCGTCGACGTCCTCGCCCTGCGCACCCAAGACCCCGACCTCTACGAAGCCGCCCGCGACCACGGCGCCCTCCTCCGCAAGGTCGACGGCCTGGCCCTCGACGACCACCCCCACAACGGCCTCAACCACCTGCGGGCCCAATACGCCCGACTCCACCACCACACCCATGGCCACGCATACCGAGCACCCCACGCCACTGACGACTCTCTGCCGCACCAGCGCCCGTTCCGCCGATCCGGCCCCCGGCTGGTCCGCCAAATGCTCGACACCTACGCCTGGGCCAACCTCGGCCTCACGCCCCTCTTCCCCGCCGTCGACGTCGTCAGCGAACAACGGCAACACCTCATGACCCGCGGGCTCCTCCTCGACTGGGCCGCCACCGCGTCACCGGCCGACAACGCCGCAGCGGCGGCCGCGGCCACCGCCGGCCACGCCCTGCGCGCCCTCGACCGCCGGGCCGCCCTGAGCGACCTACGCGCCCGCGCCTACCTCCTGGACGCCTTCCGCGACTTCGACGACCATGACGAAGACGACCACCCGCACCCCCACGACTGCGCAGGGGGCTGCGACGGCACCGGCGAAGTCCTCACCGTGCTCACCTGGGAGCACCACGGCACCGCAGTCCACCAAGAGCCAATCCAGTGCTTCGGCGCCCCCACCGCCCACGCCCCGGACTGCACCACCTGTGAGGGCCACGGCTTCACCTACACGTCCGGCTACCGCGAGCTCTGCCTCGATGGGCGCATCGCCGACAACGGGCCGGTCGCGACCACCGTGTCGCCGCAGGGAGCATGACCCCACGACGTCTCAGCCGGCCAGAACCGCCGACACCGAACTGCCCGCCCGACCTGCGCCGGCCCTCCCGGAGCCACTCCCTCGGACTGTGATTTCTCTCCCCCAACCCGAGAGGGAGAGAAATCTCCCCCACCACAGCTACTGAGAAATCTCCCCCCTGGCCACTGAGAAATCTCCCCCCTTCCAGGGGGGAGATTTCTCCTCCCCGAGAACGCAACTGCCGTGGGGGCGACTTCTCCCCCCTCCGACATCCGGGGAGAGGGGAGAAATCACCCCCACGCGAAAGTCAGGACTCGCCCCCGCAGACCACCGCCAAAAGCCAACTTGCCCTACAACTTGCCCCACAACATGCCCTGCAACTTGCTCTACAGCTTGCCTTTCAACTTGCCCCACAACTTGCCCCCACGCTGCGCCCCCGACACGGAAACCTGCACTTCAGGGGGACGGTCAAGGGGCTTGGGACGCGCCGACTACTTCTCTACGAGACCCCCAAGGGCAATGAGGACATCAGCGAAGAGCCACAGGCGAACGACAGGAAGGAGGAAGCCGGCGGGGAGAGGAAGAAGAGACACGGATGGGAGAGCAGCAGCAGGACGGGAGGGAGGGAGGGAAAGAGGAGCAACAGCAGGACGGGAGGAGAGGGGGAAGAGGAGCAGCGAAGAGCGAGAGCGGGCGGAGCGACAACAGCAAGCGAGAGGAAAGCAGCAGAGCACAAGAGCCGAAGAGGTAAAGGAACAGAGGGAGCAGACAACGACAGACGAGACACGGACAGACCACGAAGCACGAGACAGGAAGGGAGAACGGAAGCGGGACGGCCCAGGGACGGCGAGCATGAGACAGAGAGCCGCAACGGTGTGGAGAGGGTCGGGGAGTTGAGCAGGTCGCCGAGGGCTGCGGAACGCAAGCGGCCCCGCCCAGCGAAACGCTGAGCGGGGCGCGAGCAAGGGGGACGGGGGGAGGGGCGCGCCGGGAGGGGAGCGGCGCGCGAGATTACGAGGCTGCCCGGAGCATCCGCCGCGCGGCGGCCCGGCCGCTGGCGCTGACGCGCTCCGCCGCGTGCAGTCGCAGTGCCCGCGCTCGCATGAACGCGGCGGCGGCCTCGGGGTCGCCACTCGCTGCGCGGGCAAGCAACTCCGTGATCTTGCTGTCAGTCATCAGGGGTCCTTTCGGTGGCGCAACGGGTCGAACTAGGGTGCCGCCCCGGCGGGGCGGCACCCGGTGCTTAGAACCGAGCCGCCCCACAGCCGAGGTCATCGCGGGCAAGGTCCCGAAGCGCGGACAGTTCACCGTGCGTCCCGCACTCGACACATGTGCCGCCGCGCCGGTCCCCGCCGGACTCGAAGTCCCCGATGCGGATGATGTGCGGACGGGCTATGGGGGTCTTGATGATGGACACGATCAGGCCGGACTCGGGACGCGCGGCGGCGCGCTGCGCGAAGTACTCCATGCGCTCCTGGATGTCCTCCAGGTCCTGCTCGGCGAAAATCCAGGTCAGTCGCTCCAGGGAGCCGGGCTCACCGTACGGAAGCCCGGTCGCGGGGCACATCGCCGACTTCTCGGTGACGGGCGTAGCGACCTTCGGCGAACGGCGAAGCAGGGCAAACATGGAATCTCCCAGGGTGGCGGCGACTGGCTGATGTGATAACACTACACAATGAAAAGAGAATAAGCAACAGAGCGACCGACGGTAGGCGGGGGTGGCCCGGCCCCGGTGAGTGCGGGGCCGGGCCTGTGGTGGGCGCGGGCGGCCCTTGGAGGGTCGGGCCGCCCGGCCCTGGTCTGGGACTACCGCCGTCGCGGGCAAGGGCTACAAGGGGATCCGGGGGGATTGCGCGTCCAGCCGTGCCATGTGGCAGTCGGGGCAGAGGTCCGCTCCGTTCTCCGTCTCGTTGCCGCACTCCTCGCCCCATCCGGGGCAGGCGGATATCTCAGGCTGGCTGTTGCGCTGCGGCATCTTCGGCTCATCTCTACTGGTGTTGGGCGGTGCGGTAGCTCGGGGTCCCCCGGGGGCCCTGTGGCCCGTGGGGGTCTGGGGGGTCGGGCCGGGCGGCCCCTGTGGGGGGTTGGGGTCGCCCGGCCCTGTCCTGGGGGGTTAGGCGGTCTTGTAGCCGTTCAGCTTCTCGACCAGCTCGGCGCGGATGAGGGCGAGTGCCTGGGCCTTGTCGTCGACCTTGGTGATCTGGGCCTGGATGGCTTCGGCGCGCTGGGCGTTGAGGAACTTGGTGTAGGTGGCCTCGCGGGCCGGGGTGTTCTTGTCGGCCTGGTAGGTGGTGACCAGGGCGGTGACGAGGTCGCGGACCTTGTCGAAGGTGTCCTGGCTGGCGTTCTCGGCCGGGGCGCTGGTCTCGAAGGCCGCCCCGAGCATCTGCTTGCGGAACTTCAGCAGCGGCGCGGCCCCGTTGTCCGTCTCGGCGGTCAGGTCGGCCGGGTTGACCAGGTGACTGCCCACCACGTACGGCAGCTCCATGTCACCGAGCTTCGGGGCGTCGGTCCGCTCGTGGCGGTTGGTCCCGCTGCCCTTGCCGAACTGGACGTTCAGCAGACCCTCGACCTTGGGGAACAGCTCCCAGTTCGGGTGGACCACGACCGTGCCGATCGGGAAGGTCCCGTCCTGGAGCACGCGGGACAGGTCGTAGACCGACTCGCCGTTCTCGCCCGTCTCGACCGCGTACGAGTAGGTGTGACCGGCCGGGGTGGTGAACGTCTGGGTACCGGACATGAAGATCCCTCCAAGGGAGTCAGTAGGTGGTTTCTCGGCCGGTTCTTCGTTCCCCCGACCTCGTGATAACTACTGTACACATCGAATCGTGAATACGCAACACAGGAACGGGACCACCCCCACACGCTCAACCAAACCAACCCCCAACTAGGAACCTCATCCCCCCGCAACCCCCACCCCGCGACCGATCACACCCACACCCCCGCGCCCGCCCCCGACTCGCCCCGACCCCACCGGAGCCACCGGCGACCGCCCGACCCCGCCCCCGCGCGACTCCGGATCTAACACCCCCCACGGGCCCACAACGCGAATCTAACGCCACCCCGGAAATCCGCCCCAGCCCAACCCGCGAATCTAACACCCGCCCCGTACGCGCCGATTGGAGCGGCCCCGGATCTAACACCCCGGACCACCGGATCTAACACCCCCTCAAACAGCGAACCCCCGAATCTAACGCCACCCCACATGCGCCCCGGAAAGCCGCACAGAATCCCGTGAACGCCACACACCCGGAACCCCTTCCCCAACCCGCCAAGAGCCCTGTAGGCTGCTACTACAGCCCCCACAGAGGCACCCCGGCCCCGCCGGAGCAGCCCCCGGGCACGGAAAGCGGACACCCCGTCAATTCCCACCGCACAACTTGAATTCCAGGGACTCGAACCCCTAGAATGATCTGGCAGCACAGGAAATCAGGACCACCCGCAGAGAAACACCACCGGGACAACCTGAAAACCCGTCGAGAAACCACAGAAAAGGCCCGCCAGGACCACCGAGGGAACCCCTCCACCTAGCCAGCCATTCGTTAACCCCAACCACAGGAAAGAGAAACCGAATTCACGGCCGGACCGCCCGCCGGCCTCCGGCCCGCCCCGCGGGCCGGCTCCTCGGCCGGCCCCCGGCCGGCCGGTCAGCGCTCTGCGCTGACGGTCTTTCAGAGGGCGCTCTGCGCCCTCTGTA
>NZ_CP109503.1 GCF_036231985.1 Streptomyces sp. NBC_01426 | reverse complement strand
TACCACAGCGCTGCGCGCTGTGCAAGAGGGAGCGGTCGCTGCGCTCCCGCTGGCCCTCGCGATGCGAGGGCCGTTCCCTGCGCTGCGCTTCGGGAACGAGTGGGGGCCGGCCGCTGCGCGCCCGGCAGGCCGCGCGGTGCGCGGCCGGGCCGATCGGGGTCTGATGGCGCGGCTGGTGGCGGCTCCTGTAGGGGAGTTGGAGGGGAGTGAGGGAGGGCAGCGCCCTCCCGGGGCGGGTCCGCTGCGCTCCCCGCCTGACGGCCCTTCCGGCTGCGCCTCCAGAACCGTTGGGGCCCACTGCGTGGGTCTGGCTGGCTAGGGAGGGGTGGGGGTCGCTCGTTCGTGTTGGGTTCTAGTGTAGCGGGTGCATCGGGTTGATGCAGCATGTACCGTTGGCGAAAACACGGGACACCCCCCAACCACCTTGGCGGGGCGCGCGAGTTGATGAGTGGTCAGCGCCGGCATTCGCTCCACTCACTCAGGCGAGGAATTGCGAATTGAGACGCTGGCAGCCTCAGCCACAGAACGGTACCCCGGATATAGGGAAGCCGGAATTCCGGCGTCGGAGGTGCCGGAGCCGCCCGGCCCCCAGGGCCGGGCGGCGGAACCACCCACCAACACCGGCCACGCTTCATGGCTTTTGAGCGTCACGGCCGGTACCACCCGAGACTCAGAGCCGTTGCTGCTGTCCACGGCCCGCACCGGGGCGCGGTGCCGCACGCGAAGCAAGCTCAGCCACAAAGGTCGGCCCCCTCGATCCGGTGGCTGTCGAGGGCGACACGCCCGCTGCCGCCAGCTGTTTGTGCCGCGAGGTGCGCGGGGTGGCGGTGGGGGTTCGGGTGGTGGTTGGTGTCTAAAGACACCTAAGAGGGATCCACGCCAAAACCGGCTCTGACCTGCGGAGATGCGAAACCGTTTGTTCTAGGTTTCCAGAACAAACCGCTCCCGAGTGTTCTGGAAACCTAGAACAAAGTCACCCCGAACCTGACGGGTCGTTAGGTGACTGTGAGACACCGTTTGTTCTGCCCCTCCAGAACAAGCCGGTTTACCTAGTGCTACCGTGCTCACCGAAACGTTGATCATCTCTGGAGGACTGTGCTGATGGAACAGCTGCCGATCGTCCGCCCCGGCGAGCGCGTGGTCGCGCGGTCGGACGGCAAGGGCGGCTTGATCCTGGGCGTGGAGAAGATCCAGGGCCGCGAGTTCGCCGCGAGCGCCGAGGTCAGTGGCTACGTGCTGGACGCCCGGCTGCTGATGGATGTACTCGGCAGCCTCAAGATGCCCGGATCCTGGTTCCAGGTCTGGTGCAAGCTGGTGTCGCTGCAGAACGCGAACCGCGCCGACGACCAGACCAGGGCCGCCGCCCGCGGCTTCGTGAAGACGAACCAGCGCGACCTCCAGACCCGGTGCAACCTGTCGGCGGCCTCCGTGAACGAGGCGTCGCAGTTCTTCGCTCACGTCGGCTGGATGCGCACCGCCAAGCGCGGCGTTCTCCAGCTGAACCCGTGGCTGACGATGGCCGGCACCTCCGGCGAGCAGGAGAAGTGGCAGAAGCTCTGGAACACCGCCGAGGGCCCGGCCTGCGTCATCCCGCACGCCGACTACCCCGCCGAGTGGCGCCAGGCCCGAGAGGCGGAGAAGAAGGCCGCCGAGGCCGCCCGCCGCAAGGAGAGGGTCGTCACGCTCCGGCAGCGGCGCCCCGTGCGCAAGGCGAGCGCGTGATCTCGCGCGGCATATCCTCGTTGTTGCAGCGTCGACCTGATCGGAAGTGGTGAGGCTCCGTGAGCAGCTCTTACGTCCCTAGCCCTCCCACAGAGGCACCCGTAGAGATCCCCCGTGCTGTTCTGCGCCTTCTGGCCCTGGTCGACATCACCACCGCCGGCCGCCGCGTCCTGGACGAGCTGATGTACCTGAGCGACCCGGAGACCGGCACCGCTGCGATCAGCCAGAACGAGATGTGCGCAGAGCTGGGCGCCAGCAAGCCCACCGTGAACCGCGGCTTCAAGGAGCTGCGCGAGTGCGGACTCGCCTGGAGCCTGGAAGACGGCCTCTACCAACTCCACCCGCTGCTTACCGGCGGCAAGGTCTCCTCCCCCGTCATGCCGATCCCGGAGATCAAGGCCGCCGAACCCGAGCGCTTCACCGAGCAGCGACGGGCCCGGTACGCCGCCCAGGTCGCCAACCTCGCCGCCGCCGGCTGACCCCCACCGAAGGCCACGACAGGCCCTCCAGCGGCCTCCCGACCCCACCAAGCCGCCAAGGCGCTGCACCCCAGGTGCAGCGCCTTCTTCGTACCCGCGATCAAGCCGGTAGCACTAGCTAAACCGGGTTGTTCTGGGGCAGCAGAACAACCAGCAGGCGAACCCTGCGGTCCGGCGTCGGGCGAGAACGGCGGCCGGTAGCACCAGGTAAACCGGCTTGTTCTGGTTCTCCAGAACAAGCCGAGCCGCCGTTGCGGGGAAGCCGCAGGCGGGCAGCCCGCACGAGCGTTCCCGGGCCAGCCGCCGCGAGCAGCACGCCGGTGGCAGCGCCCGTGAACGCGTAGCCGCCCCGGGTGCAGCTGCTGTCTGCTGCACGGCGAGCCCGGCCGTGCAGCACGACCGGAGCACGAGCAGCAGGCCGGTGCAGCAAGCAGCTGCTGCTCCGGCCGGGCTGGCCTGCTACACGAGCAGCACCCGTGTTCTGGCTGGGTCGTGCGAATGCTGCGCTGCGCTGCACCCGGGAGACGCCCCCAGCAGAAGCAGCAGCAGGGCGCCTTGCACCCATCACCACCAGGAGCAGCAGCATGCGGCGAGCAGAGCAGCACGATGGTGCTGCACTTGCTGCTGCCGACCGTCGACAGCAGCAAGTGCCGACGGGAGCGTCTTGCACCCCAATGTAGGTAAGTACTTGTAGTACCTATCTGCGGGTTGAGTTCCCTTCCCTCTGAGAGCAGAGCTCGGGGCCGGGAGCAGGTCAGATGCAGCTCGGGGGTGCGAAGGCGTGGCGACGCTACGTGGTCTTTGGCGAGCGTCAGGTGCTTCTGCGCCCGATCGAATCCCTGTACGGCGCTGTGAGCGCCTTTGAGGCCCTTGATCGTCGCTCGGCCCGAAGGCCGCCAGAGCGCCTCAGGCGGCCGCACAGCGCCGGGAAGGATCATGTGCGCGGAACGGCGGCCGACGGGTCGATACGGGGTGAGCGGCGGGTGTTGTGTGCCCGCGCGGCGAGCTTCGCTCTCAGGAGGAAGAGAACTCAACCCGCAGATAGGTACTACAAGTACTTACCTACATTGGGGTGCAAGGCGGTCTGCGAGGCCCGCTCCGAGTGGTCCGCTCGGCAGCGGCCTGGAGGAGGGCGCAGGGGCGATGGGTGCAAGGCCGGCCGGTGAGCGGGGGCTACAGGTCCAGGGACATCGTTTCGCAGTAGCCGAGGGCTGTGGCCGCCTGGGTGAGATCGCCCTCTGCTGCGGATCGGCGGGCCATGTCGAGCATCGTGACTATGCCTTGCAGCGGCCCGTCTACGTCGTCGGCGGTCTGGCGGTCGTCCAGGCTGGCGCTCAGCACTCTGTCGGCCTGGTCCAGGACGTCGGACCAGATGCCGCCGTACGCCTTGGGGTCTACGCCGGTCAGGGGTGTGAGCCACAGGTCGGCGTGGGACTGGAGGAGTTGCTCGGCGGGCCGGTAGTCCAGGACTGTTCCGCACGTCATCGAGCCGACGTCGGTGTGTACGGCCGCGGTGGGCCATGAGGGCAGGGCCTCGGTGTGGGCGGGGCACAGGAACGCGAGCCAGGCCGCGCCGGTCCCGGCCTCGACCTCAGGTCCCTGCCAGAGCGCGGTTGCCTGGGCAGGGCACCGCACGACGGTGCGCAGCGCGGTGATCGGGCGGTTGGCAGTGAGCTGGTGGAGGGACGGCACCCGGGAGCTCCTCGTGGGTCAGACCTCGATGTAGGCCACGACCACGACGGTGCGCAGCGCGGTGACGAAGTACAGGACGCGGACGGCTTCGAGCTCGTCGGCGTACTGGCGCAGCTGGGGGCCGGTGGTGTCGCCGGGGATCGGGTCGCCGATGTCGGGGTGCACGGAGATGACGACCAGGGCGCGGTCCAGGGCGTGGATCTCCGCCTCGTTGGTGATGTTCTCCAGCTGCTTGGCGGCGGAGTGGGAGAACGCGATCCGGGCGCGGCGCCGGCTGTGCTGCGGGGCCATCAGGCGACGGCCGGGCGCTGGGCTGCGAGGCGGGTGAGATGTGCCTCGCGCAGCTCCTCCCAGGGGGTGCACTGCTCGGGGTCGGGCAGGCCGTTGGTGGCGATGTCCTCGAGGACGGCGGCGAATCGGTCGGCGTCGGCCCGGGTCTTGGCCGCGTACGCGCGCACCGCCTCGGCGGCCGCGGGCTCCAGCTGCCGGGCTGCGGTGTCGGCGGGGGCCGGCTGTTCGCTCATCGAGGGCTCCAAGGCGCGTAACTGGCGTGTCTCACCACGGTATCGCCGGGCCACGGGGGCCGGGACCACTCCGGGCGAAACCGCCTTCGCGATTACGTTCCGTGGTGCTCGTAGGCGCGCGGCAGATCAACTTTTGTGTGTCACGCTCCGCCCGCGAAACGGAGCCTGGAGGCTCCTCTGTCCCGTGCCATCGAACCTCGACCGATTGCCAGCGAACATTGACCGACGCCAGTTGTGACAGCCAAGTACGGATCGCCGCGGCTGAGACGCCTTCTCCGGTGACACCACATCGGGGTAGGTCGTGCGCTGCACCTTCGTTGCGAGGTCCGTGCTTACCTCCCGCTGTCAGCTTCCAGATGCGGAAAGTTTCCAGTAATGAACCGTGGGTAGTCACAGGGCTGGATCGACCGTGACCAGGACGCGGCCGGCCGCCGACAACCCAACTGGAGAATCCGTGTCGCTGCCCCCGATCGGTCAGGCAATCTCGATGAACGCCCACGCCAGCAACTCGCCGCTGCAAGTCAATGTCCTGGGGCTCGTGACCCTCGACTTCAAGGGCGGGTTGAGGGCCGTGGTCGAGCAGGAGATTCAGTCCGGTTGGGGAGGGGTGAGGCTGAGGGCCGAGGGGTTCGAGATGACCGCGGACAGCCCGGTGCTCGGCAAGGTCGTCTTGTCCTGGGCGAACTCGGGCAGCACGCCGCTGAGCGAGGTGCGGATCCTCGACGAAGCGGCATCGACGTACCTCAGCACCTGGTACTTCGACTGGACGATGACCATCGAGAAGCCCCCGGGCGGGGGCGCGCCGATCGAGCTGTCCAGCACCAAGACAGCTGCCCTGGTCGGTGACCAGCTCACCGGCTTCCCGCCGCAGGGAGGGAAGTACCAACTCCAGCAGCCCGTCGACTTCGCCCCGGTCGGAGCACCCGGCCAGGTCATCCTCACCCTGCAGCAGCTTCCCGCGACGGTCAGCTACAACCCGTAGGCCACAGAACCCGCAGCGGACCGGAACCGTCAACGGTTCCGGCCCGCTCCTGCTGCTGCGGTGCTTCTCGACACCGTCCTCAGCAATCACCCCTGCAATGCTCTGACCTGCGTGGCCAACCTTCGCTGACACAAGCTGACGTCCGTCAGACTTCGCTGTCAATCAGTCAGGGTTCGTTGTCGGAGGACAGCCCTACGACTCTGAGAAACGGACAAACAGGGACAGATTCGGGGCGGCGTGACACGTAAGAGTTGATCTCCCGAGCGCATGCGTGACAACTACTCTCCGTCAGCGTGACACCAGGTCGGGCGCTTCGCCGAGGCGATCGGGAGCGGCGTCGACCTGCTGCTGCCAGGCCGACAGCCAGGTAGTGAGCTCATCCTCGGTATAGCGGGTCGCCTTCCCCTCCAGGCTTCCGGTCGGCACGGGGATGCCACGCCTTGGCGAGTGCCCTCGCATGTACTTGCGAGCCGTGGGAGCTGTCCAGGGCAGGATCTTCTTCGCGCACGCTTCCGTCAGCGAGTACCTGGGGGGAGCCGGGGGGCGGCTCGGGCGCAGTCGTGGACTGCTGCGGTCGGCGCTCGTGCTCGATCACCGGTTCCATCGCGGCCAGGATGCGGCGCAGGGGGGCGTCCGGGGCGCCGGCCGCGAGGGCCTGCGCTGCCAGCTCGGCCACGGTGGAACCGGCGGTGCGCAGGCTCGCCACCCTGCGGTTGCGTAGCTCCACCGCGTCCGCGAGGTCTTTGCGCAGCTGCTTCCAGTCCATGTCCCGCACAACGTCCGTGGTCGGGCGGGAGTGACGGGTGGCGGCGTGTGGGCAATCGGGGTCCGGGCGAGGTGGAGGGGTGCAACGCGGGGGTGCAACATGCCTGCTCGCGTTGCACCGGAGGCGTCTTCGCAGGTCAGGCCCGCAACAGGGTCTGTTGCAGTGTGTTGCGCGAGTGCGTTGCACGGCAGTGTTGCACCCCGTATGCAACCGAGGGTGACGAACGCCGATGTCCTGTGACACCGAACCTTGACCGTTTGACACTGATTCCTAATGCCGTTTGTCAAGCCGCGAGGGCCGTGGGTGGCGTGAGCTCGTAGCACCGTCCGTCGCGCAACAGAGCCCAGAGGACGTTGACGCGGCGGCGTGCGAGGGCGAGGACGGCTTGGGTGTGGCGCTTGCCTTCGGCTCGTTTGCGGTCGTAGAACCGGCGGGACTCCTCGGACCTTCGGATACTGAACAGCGCGGAGGTGTAGAACACACGCTGGAGCCGTCGGTTGTATCGCTGGGGGCGCCGGAGGTTGCCGCTGATCTTGCCGGAGTCGCGGGGAACGGGCGCGACGCCGCCGAAGCCGGCGAGTCGGTCCGGGGTCCCGAAGGCGGCCATGTCGCCGCCGGTGGCGGCCAGGAACTCGGCGCCGAGGATGATGCCGAGTCCTGGCATGCTGGTGATCACTTCGAAGTGGTGGTGGTCGCGAAACCGGGCCTCGATGAGCTTGTCGAGCTCGGCGACCTGCTGGTTGAGGGCCATCACCTCGTTCGCCAGGGTGTGGACCATCTGGGCGGTCAGCTTCTCGCCGGGCAGGCTGGTGTGCTGGCGTTCGGCGGCCTCGACTGCGGTCTCGGCGAGCTGGTCGGCGCGGAGAATCTTGCGGTTTCGGAGCCAGGTCTCCAGTCGCTTGGTGCCGAGCCGACGGATGGCTGCGGGGGTCTGGTAGCCAGTCAGCAGGGTCAGCGGACCCTTGTTGGTGAGGTCCAAGGCCCGTTCCAGGCCCGGGAAGATACCGGTCAGCTGGGCTCGGAGCCGGTTGACGGTGCGGGTCCGGTCGGCGACCAGGTCTATGCGGCGGCCGGTGAGGATCTTGAGGTCGATGACGGTTTCGTCGCCGGTGCGTAAGGGGTTCAGGTCACGCCGGATGCGGACCTGGTCGGCGATGACCGCGGCGTCCTTGGCGTCGGTTTTGCCCTCGCCGCGATAGCTCTCAGAGGCGCGGTGGATGGCCCGGCCGGAGATGTAGTTCACCGGCTGCTCGTGGTTGAGGAGGATCGCGATGGCCAGGGCGGCTCCGCCGTCGGCCAAGTCGATTCCCCAGGTCACCTCATTGCCCAGGGCCAGGACGTCGGTGAGGAGTTCGAGGAGTTCGGGCTCTTCGTTGGCGACGCGTCGTGACAGCAGCCGGTGGCCGCTCGCGTCGATCGCGACGCAGTGGTGGTGTGTCTTGCCTGCGTCGATGCCGGCCCAGATCGTGACCATGGTGCCTCCGTGCGGTGGGGTGTGCTGGTGCCTCCCGACGGACGACCTCGCTGTCGATTCCCTACGGAGCGATCATTCGCAATTCCTAATTGGCAGCCGAGTCGTCGTGGGGCGTCGGGCGGCCAATCAGTGATAGCCACAAGCGGCAGAAGTTTGAAAGCCCCACCCGACGCCCCTGGGTGGGCCAACCATACGAAGGGCTCGCCCGGTCCCGCAGAACAACGTAGGGAAGTTTGACCGGCGAGCGGCGGACTTGCATCGGGAAGCAAGCCCGCCATCTCATGGCGCGGATCTCAGGCGGCCTGATGGGCCAGCCTCATCTGGCCGTCTCAGCAGCGAGCTCAGCCCTCTACTCAGCCCAACGCGGCCGACGCGTTCTCGTTGGCGTTCTGAAGGTTGCTGATGGTGCTCGCGAACGACCGGGTGGGCGCGGAGACCGTGGCGACTGCTGTGGTTCCGGCGGTCACCAGGGCGTAGGCGTTCGCAAGGTCAACCAGGGCCTTGGCTGCCTGGCCCGGGAACTTGTCCGCGACAATCTGGGCTTCAGCGCCAATGGCCCGCAACAAGGCGTCGCGGGCGTCGGTGGCGGCGTCGACCTCGGACATGCTGATCACCACCGGGATCTGCTGGGCCTCCTGGTCGGCGGGAACGGCGGCGGGATCTGCTTCGCTGCTGGTCATGGCGCTCCTTAAGTTCGTTATGTCGGCTTCCCCCGCCACGCTAGAGCTGCCAGAGAGACCCTTCGCCCCAGATTGATCAACTCGCAGGGAATCAGCCATCGCTTGGCTGACAACTGATGCTGTGCAAGTACCTCCTCCCGCAGCTCTCCTGCATCCGAAAACGTCGGTCGGCCCGGCATGGATGACGGCAGACGGTCTTCGGGCCCTGCTACTCGGGACACTCGACCGTGCCGGTGACCCTCCCGCTCCACCGGCAGGTGCGTTCGACCCCGGTCAAACGTCCCTACGTTGTTCTGCGGGACCGGGCGAGCCCTTCGTATGGTTGGCCCACCCAGGGGCGTCGGGTGGGGCTTTCAAACTTCTGCCGCTTGTGGCTATCACTGATTGGCCGCCCGACGCCCCACGACGACTCGGCTGCCAATTAGGAATTGCGAATGATCGCTCCGTAGGGAATCGACAGCGAGGTCGTCCGTCGGGAGGCACCAGCACACCCCACCGCACGGAGGCACCATGGTCACGATCTGGGCCGGCATCGACGCAGGCAAGACACACCACCACTGCGTCGCGATCGACGCGAGCGGCCACCGGCTGCTGTCACGACGCGTCGCCAACGAAGAGCCCGAACTCCTCGAACTCCTCACCGACGTCCTGGCCCTGGGCAATGAGGTGACCTGGGGAATCGACTTGGCCGACGGCGGAGCCGCCCTGGCCATCGCGATCCTCCTCAACCACGAGCAGCCGGTGAACTACATCTCCGGCCGGGCCATCCACCGCGCCTCTGAGAGCTATCGCGGCGAGGGCAAAACCGACGCCAAGGACGCCGCGGTCATCGCCGACCAGGTCCGCATCCGGCGTGACCTGAACCCCTTACGCACCGGCGACGAAACCGTCATCGACCTCAAGATCCTCACCGGCCGCCGCATAGACCTGGTCGCCGACCGGACCCGCACCGTCAACCGGCTCCGAGCCCAGCTGACCGGTATCTTCCCGGGCCTGGAACGGGCCTTGGACCTCACCAACAAGGGTCCGCTGACCCTGCTGACTGGCTACCAGACCCCCGCAGCCATCCGTCGGCTCGGCACCAAGCGACTGGAGACCTGGCTCCGAAACCGCAAGATTCTCCGCGCCGACCAGCTCGCCGAGACCGCAGTCGAGGCCGCCGAACGCCAGCACACCAGCCTGCCCGGCGAGAAGCTGACCGCCCAGATGGTCCACACCCTGGCGAACGAGGTGATGGCCCTCAACCAGCAGGTCGCCGAGCTCGACAAGCTCATCGAGGCCCGGTTTCGCGACCACCACCACTTCGAAGTGATCACCAGCATGCCAGGACTCGGCATCATCCTCGGCGCCGAGTTCCTGGCCGCCACCGGCGGCGACATGGCCGCCTTCGGGACCCCGGACCGACTCGCCGGCTTCGGCGGCGTCGCGCCCGTTCCCCGCGACTCCGGCAAGATCAGCGGCAACCTCCGGCGCCCCCAGCGATACAACCGACGGCTCCAGCGTGTGTTCTACACCTCCGCGCTGTTCAGTATCCGAAGGTCCGAGGAGTCCCGCCGGTTCTACGACCGCAAACGAGCCGAAGGCAAGCGCCACACCCAAGCCGTCCTCGCCCTCGCACGCCGCCGCGTCAACGTCCTCTGGGCTCTGTTGCGCGACGGACGGTGCTACGAGCTCACGCCACCCACGGCCCTCGCGGCTTGACAAACGGCATTAGGAATCAGTGTCAAACGGTCAAGGTTCAGTGGCACAGGACAGCCGAGGTTGCGGGTCTGGGGCCACACAGCTCACAGGCCGGATGGTCTGAAAGCTGTTCACCAGGGGGAACAGCCCGCTACCTCATAGGCAAACAGGGCATACAGTCGCATTTAGCCTCACAGCTCACAGGCTGGCCGACAGGGTGTTGTGAGGTGTTGTCGTCGCTCAGCGTGAACCTCACAGCAGGCGCGGGGGGAAGCACTCGCACTGCCCGCACTCGTCGCATCCGGCGCAGTAGAGGCAGAAGGCGAGCGGCCATGGCCCGGGGCAGGAGCAGATCGGGTTGTAGTCGGGGTCGCCCTGGCCGGGGTAGAGCGGCTCGCCGAAGGGCGGCTCGGTCCAGGCGTCGACGGTCCCGTCGGCGCGCAGTTCCTCGTAGTGGTGGCCGATTTCGCTGTGCTCCTCCCAGACGGCGACGACCTCCTGGCCGTGCTTCATGCCCGGCTCCCAGGAGGCCGGCTGCGGCCTCGCGGGCGGCCGGGTCGGCATAGTGCCCGCGGTGCGCGGCGAGGGCGCGGGCGAGCCAGGCGTCGACGTCGGGCTGCACGTACGACCCGGCGCGGCGGGTGAGCTCGTCGCGGACCGCTTCGTCGCCGTGGCGGGACTCGGTCTGATCCAGGGTGCCGAGGTCGCGCAGCGCCTGGAGCTCGTCGGCGCGGGCCGCGATCCGCATCGCTTCCCGCAGCTCGGCTTCCCGCGCGGCGGCGGCGAGCTCGGCCTGGACGACGTCGTCGGTGTCCGGGTCGTAGACGGTGCCCGGCACCGCGTCGGCGAGCAGCTGGTCGAGGCGCTCCCACTCCGCGAGCTCCGCCCTGCCGCGGACGTCGTCGCCCAGGTCCTCGTGCCGGGAGTTCTGCCGGGCGTCGAACCGCGCGTTTTCGAGGGCCGCCGCGACCGCGCCGGCGTCCATGCCCTTCGCCCGGCGCCGTACGACGCGACGGCCGATGCGACGGCCGATGCGGGCCGGGTCGACCGGCTCACGGGGCGCGGTCACGGGCGGGGCGAGCGGTCGACGGGTACCGCCACCGGGCGGCCACATCCTGGTCATCTTCGACCTCGCATTCGGGGTGAGAAATCAGAGCGGGCCGCCGCCAGAGCGCTGTACGGCGGCCCGCCGATATGAGCCGAAGCTCAGTTGTTGTCACCTGCAGAGCCGGTTGAGCTGATGAATAAGACCGGTCGAAGCAGCCTGGTTGTCACCAATGAGGCACGCGACTTGTCACAAACGCTCATTCAGCAGCCTTTCTGTCACCAGTAGCGAGACCGAAAGCCCGTGACTGTCTGGGACGGTTCCATAAGGCCATGGCGGGGAGACGCGCTGGGCTGGAGACCACGTGCTCTGGGACCAGGCTTTCAAAAAGCCCCGCCACGCTGCTTGCGGATCATGATCCGTAACCTGCGGCCGGGCGATGGGCTGAGAGACAGTGATCTGCTTCGGCGGTCTGTCCGCACTCGGAAGGAACCACATATCAGGTCCAGGTGGGCACGTGTCCCCCGGCGTAGCGGGCGCCGAAGCCGCCGTGAGGCAGGATTTCGTCGATGGTCTTGAGGTCGGTGTCGGTGAGGGTGAGGTCGGCGGCGCCGGTGTTTTCCTCGATGCGCTTTGGGCTGCGGGTGCCGGGGATGGGCACGATGTGCTCGCCCCGGGTCAGAAGCCAGGCCAGTGCGAGCTGGGAGACGGTGGCGCCCCTGGCCGCCGCGAGTTCGGCGAGCCGGTCGACGGCTTCGACGTTCTTCTCGAAGTTGCCCGGCTGCCAGCGCGGGTCGACGGTGCGTATGTCGCTGCCTTCGTACTGGCCGGCGGGCTTGGCGGTGCCGGTGATGAACCCGCGGCCGAGGGGGGAGTAGGCGACGAAGCCGATGCCGAGTTCGTCCAGGACGGGGAAGAGCTGCTCGACGTCCCGTTCGAACAGGGAGTACTCGGTCTGCAGGACGGAGACCGGCTGCACGGCGTGCGCTTTGCGGATCGTCTCGGGTCCGGCCTCGCTGAGGCCGAAGTACTTCACCCAGCCCGCGTCGATCAGTTCTTTGACGGCGCCTGCGACCTCCTCGATGGGCACTTCGGGGTCGACGCGGTGCTGGTAGAAGACGTCGATGTGGTCCACGCCGAGGTAGCGCAGGCTGTTGTCGGCGACCTTGCGGATGTTGTCGGGCCGGCTGTTGAGAGGGCCGCCGATCTGCTCCGGGGGCACGGACATGTCGACCCCGAACTTGGTGGCCAGGACCACGTCGTCGCGGAAGTCCTTGACCGCCCTGCCGACGAGGATCTCGTTGGATCCGGTGCCCCAGCCGTACATCTCGGCGGTGTCGAAGAAGGTGACGCCCAGGTCGTGGGCGCGGCGGAGCGCGGCGACGCCGGCCTCCGCGTCGGTGGGTCCATAAGCCATGGTCAGGCCCATCGCGCCGTAGCCGATCGCCGAGACCTCAAGGCCTTGGCTTCCCAGTGTCCGGTGCTGCATGACGCACTCCTCTGAAAGAAATCTGGAAGGTAGATTTCTGGCGACCCGTTGGGTCAGTGCGCTGCGGCGGTCAGTCCGGCGCGGTGGATGCGGGTGTGCTCGGCGACGCGCCGGCCGAGGTGGCGGGCGGTGTTCAGGTCCGCGTCGTGGACCGCGGGGGTGTCGTTGAAGCTCTGCGCGCCGGCACCGAGGTAGAAGCCGAGGCGGTTGTCGTCCTGGGGGCTGGAGGTGGTGGTGTTCCAGCCCGGCAGAAGGTTCAGGCTCACCCAGAGCATTCCGTGCTGGGCCGCCAGGAGCGAGAGGTACTGCAGGGTGTGCAGCTTGTCGCCGCTCATGGAGCCGGAGTTGGTGAATCCCGCCGCGAGCTTGTCGCTCCAGGCGCGGGTCATCCACCGCTTGCTGGTGGCCTCGGCGAAGGCGTGGAACGCCCCGGACGCGGTGCCCATGTAGGTGGGAGTGCCGAAGATGATGGCGTCCGCGGCGTCCATCAGTTCCCAGTCGGCGTCGCTGAGGGAGGCGACGTCCACGGGTTGGACCTGTGTCCCGGCGATGGAGCGCGCGCCGTCCGCGACGGCTGTGGCGATCTGCGCGGTGTGGCCGTAGCCGGAATGCGACGCGATGACGATCGAGATGTCGGACATGGGTGTTCCTCTCCTGCCGCGATGGCGGCGTGTTCGGTGATGCGGGCGGACGACGAAGTGCCGGCTGCGGTGGTCGGCCGCACGGCTCCACGAGTGAGGGCCGACGGCACCGGCCGGGGTGCGGCGCATGCCCAGATGTCGCGGGTCGGCGCCGACCACCATCCTCGGATCGCTGTTCCGGTTACAACCGTAGCACCGATAAGGCGACGATACGCAATATCGGATATCGTTGTTCCATGAACGAGGGACGACGCGCCGCGCGGCGCCAGGTGTTGCAGGTGGCCGCCAAGCTTTTGGAAGAGGGCGGCAGTGAGGCGGTCTCCACGCGCGCTGTCGCCGCAGCCGCGGGCATCACGGCCCCCGCGCTGTACCGGATGTTCGACGACAAGGACGGACTCCTGGCCGAGCTGGCCGCCTACGGGTTCGAGATGTACCTGGCCGAGAAACGCGAAGCGCTGGCGCTGACCCCCGACGACCCGGTGGCCGACCTCTACCGCGGCTGGGACCTGCACGTCGACTTCGGAGTGCGGCACCCCGCGTTCTACATGCTCATGTACGGCACAGTGCAGCCCGGCCGGCGGCCCCCGGCCGCGGACGAGGCACACGCCCTGCTGGTCACACTGCTGGGCCGGGCGGCCGAGGCCGGACGCCTTCGGGTTCCGGTGAAGCAGGCGACCCGCGTCATCCACGCCGCGACAACGGGCGCCACACTGGCACTGATCGGCGAAGAGCCCTCGGAGCGCGACCTGACCACGTCCGCACGGCTGCGGGACACCGTCATCGCCTCCCTCACCACGGACCCGCCCGCCTCATCCGGGTCAGACCTGGCCTCGCGCGCACTCGCCCTCGACGCCGCACTGGAAACCGCGCTCACCACCAAACCCGCGGCTGCCGACGCGGGGTTGACTCTGCGAGACACCGAGACGGCGCTGCTCCGCGAATGGCTTCAGCAGCTGGCGGGCTGAACCGGGCCGCCTGCTCCGCAGGGGTGGGCGTTCAATCACGGAGGTCGGCTGCAAGGCCCTCCAGCAATTGGCTGCCCTTCGCCACGAGCCAGATCATCCAGCCGTACGCACCTCACGGCCTACGTCGCCATAAGGGCTTGCAGTCCGGCCGGTGACAACAAGCCTGCCTATGTGACAACTATCGCGCTTCGGCTCACGATACGTTTTATAGCAGGTGCGGAATTCGGCCGGGTCAGAACCGGAAAGAGATTGACGACACGGACGTGAAATCTGCGCGGAGGCCATCCGCTCGTGTGCCCCATTCCGTGAAATACGACTCCGTGATGGCCTCAGCGACGATCGGATGCAGCTCTTCCTCCGTCGCACCGGCTGCCTGGAGCTCCAGGATCTGCTTCACATAGGTGGGCGAGATGTCCGTGGTGATCTGGCGCTCGCGGCCATCGTCAGAGCTGCCGGTGCAGGTGAATCCGAAGTACGCCGTCACCTCCACCATCATCCCTCTGGAGGTGGACGCCTGTGCACGTGCCTGCGCTCGGACCTGCGGTTGCCACTCGGATTCGGTCGCTTCCACCAGGGCGGCCTGGAGCCGCTTCTGCGGCTTCTTCAGCTTCCCGGCACGGTAGCGCTCGATCGTGCGGGTCGAGGTGCCCACACGCTCCGCCAGGCTCCTCGCTGACCCCGTCATCCGCGTGAGGAGGAATTTCACCTGTGCATTGGCGGACTTCGGCGCGGGCCGGGTGAAGACCTTCCGCTCCGCCCGCGCGAGGGCCTCCAAGACCTTGCCGCGGCGCGGAGCCGGCTGCTGCTCGTGATCGCTCATGTCCCCAAGGACGCCACGGCGCCCCTGTGGACAAGGGACGTCGTGGGGAGGCCGCCGTTGCTGTTGTGACTTTGACCTCTACATGGCCACTTTGACCCGCAGTTGGCCGCCGAACCTAGATCGCTGATCACCGGTCGCCGGGTTGTGGTCGGCTACGGAGATCTGCCGTCGATCCGCGGGTAATCCTGCTGCTCTTGGCTCATGAAGCCTCGGGCGAAGCTCTGGGTTCGGTCGGACTCGTGCGGACTGGACGAGTTGTTCCGAGGGCGCCGTGGGCGGGCAGCTGGTCGGCGGTGCCGCCGCCGAATGTGGAACCGGGAGATGCTGCGGCGGAGGATCCGGGTGGTATGCGTGCCGGTGCCGTCCTCGGACTTTGCGAGGTCGGCGAGGCAGGCGAGGGCGCTGAAGCAGCGGCGCCACGAGGGCTGGAGGGAGAGCCGTAATGTCCGAAAACCCGCCGCCGCGACGCCCGCGACCGCCGGTGACGCCGAGCTGAGAGAGACGGTCCGGTCGAGAGTCGACCTGCGGAAACGTGATCACCTTCGGGGCTCTCGCAGAACTCTCACAGATGTTCATTTGTGAGAGCGCCAGACGGGGACCGGAGACTGCCCTCGGCCGCAGTCGGCAGTCTGCGCGGTACGCTGCGAAGGTCCTCCAGCCAGGAGCCCCTATGGACCGTCCGCTCGTCCCGGCCATGCCGCTCGGAGTCCCGCGGTGACCCGTCGGCCCGGTCGCTGTCCGGCCTCGCCCCTGCTCGTGATGGGCGCGATCCTCACGATCGCGGGCGCCGCCCTCTACACGATGCCCACCGAGCGCCCCGAGCTGTACGCGGCCACTGCACTGGTGCTCGCCGCGGCTGCTGCATGGTGGTGCGCCTCCCACCAGGGCTGATCACAACCCGACACCAACTGATCACGGGAGGCGGTCCGGGGCAGACAGCCTTCCGCGCGGTGGCTAGGGTGTAAGGAACGCGTCAAGAGTGGCGCGCGGTGTGCCGGGAAGTCTGGTCGGCGTCCTGGGGGCAGTGTGCCCTCTCGTCGTTGACAACTCCGGAGGCCCACTGCCATGGCCGGCACCCGCTCCCCCTTCCTCGGACTGCTCCCTCTGCCCGAACGGCAGGCGATCACCCGCGCTCTGCGGACGGAGACCGTCGGCGGCCTGGTCCTCCTCGGCGCGGCCGTCCTCGCTCTGATCGGGGCCAACAGCCCGTGGAGCGCGGCCTACGCCTCCGTGCGCGACTTCCACTTCGGGATACCGGCCCTCGGCCTGGACCTGTCCGTGGGGCACTGGACGGCGGACGGGCTGCTGGCCGTGTTCTTCCTCGTCGCCGGGATCGAGCTGAAACGCGAGCTGGTCGTCGGTGAACTGCGCACCCCGGCCACAGCCGCGCTGCCCGTCATCGCCGCGCTGTGCGGAATGGCCGTACCCGCCGCCCTCTACCTGGCCACCACCGCGGCGGGCGGCGGCAGCAGTGCGGGCTGGGCGGTCCCGATGGCCACCGACATAGCCTTCGCCCTCGCCGTCCTGGCTGTGCTGTCCACGCATCTGCCGGCCGCGCTGCGTGCCTTCCTCCTGACCTTGGCTGTGGTCGACGACCTGGGCGCGATCCTGATCATCGCGGTGTTCTTCACCTCCGACCTGAACCTGTGGGCACTTGCCGGAGCCGTCGCGGGCCTGGTTCTCTTCTACGTCCTGCAACGGCTGCGGGTGCGCGGCTGGTGGTGGTACGTCCCCCTCGGGGTGGCGATCTGGGCGCTGATGTACAACGGCGGAGTCCACGCCACCGTCGCCGGAGTCGCCATGGGCCTCATCCTGCGCACCACCCGGGACAAGGGTGAGGACGTCTCGCCGGCCTCGCGGGTCGCGCACCTGGTCCACCCGCTCTCCGCGGGCATCGCGGTTCCTCTCTTTGCGCTGTTCGCCGCGGGGGTGAGCATCTCCGGCCCGGCCCTGGGCGCGGTGTTCACCAGCCCCGAACCCCTCGGTGTGGTGATCGGCCTGGTCATCGGCAAGACGGTGGGGATCTTCGCCGGCACCTACCTGGCCGCCCGGTTCACCCGCGCCCAGCTCAACCCCGACCTCGCCTGGGCCGATGTCCTGGGTCTGTCGGTGCTGGCCGGGATCGGCTTCACCGTCGCGCTGTTGATCGGGGAACTCGCCTTCCCTGGCACCCAGACCGGCGAGCACGTCAAGGCCGCCGTCCTCGTCGCCTCCCTGATCGCCGCGATCCTCGCGGCGGTCCTGCTGCGCAGGCGCAACACCGTCTACCGGCGCCTGTACGAGGCGGAGAACCTCGACGCCGACCATGACGGAATCCCCGACATCTACCAGCACGACACGGCTGCCGAAGGCACCGCTGCTCGTACGGACGGGCGGCACACCTGATGGCCGGCGGCGATGCCTCACTGCTGGCGCCCGTAATCGTCATCGCCGCCCTGGTCATCCGCACGGCTGTCACCGAGCTCCGGCGTCCGGGCAGTGCCCGGCGGCAGTGGGCGTTCGCTACCAGCCCCCTGGCCATGGCGTCCGGTGCGACAGCCGCTGCGGCCACGGTCCTTACAGGCGGGGACCACTACGTGTGGGCGACGGCGGCCTGGGCCCTGCTCGCCGGGGCACTCGTTGCCTTCGTCACCGGCATTCCCCCCTCGGCAGCGTCGCAGCCCCCACCACTGGACAAGGAGCAGCCGATGTCGGAGCGACAGATCGGGAAGGTGCTGGCCGCCACCGGCGCACCGTTCACCGCGGCCGGGGTGGCGATGTACTTCCTGCCCGGACCCGGCGTCCCCGTGCTCATCATCGGGCTGTCCTTGCTCGTCACCGGGCTCGTCATGGCCGCAGCCGGCCGCCGGTAACGCTCGCCTCCCTCCCCGTCCCGACACCGACAGGAACCCACGACGATGATCTGGCAGTGGATCGGCCTGGCCGTCTTCTCCCTCACCCTGCTGCCCGCCGGAGCGGCCATGGCCGCCGGCCGGGCACCGGCCCGCCTGCGCGCCAGGCTCACGCCCGTGCGCGTCCACGGTTGGGCCATCCTCGCCCTCTACGCCGTGGCACCCCTGAACGCGATCCCCCGCCTGGCCGGGGCCGCCCCGGAACTGACCCTCGCCCTCACCGCCGCCGCCGGAATCGTCGCGGTCGCCGGAAGTCTCGCACTCGGCCTGGCCCGCCTCGCAACGCCCCAGAACGGCACTCCATGACACGGCAACTCCGCCTGCGCACTCCGCTCTGGTCGGTCATCGCCTGGTGGGCAGCCCTGACCGGCATCCTCTGGCTGGCGGGCACGGCTCTCGGACACCCCTCGCCGCTCACCGGATGCGCCGCATCCGCCGCTCTCCTGGTGGCGGTGGGGGAAGCCGGCGACTGGCTGCGGCGACGCTGGACGACCCGGCCGCTCAGCACCCTGAGGTTCGCCCGCCGTCGTGCGGCGACTTCGTCCCACACTGCGGCTTAGCGCGAGTCAGTCGTGGCGGGCGAGCTTGACCGCGGAGACGAGCAGGATCACGGCCAGTACGGGGATGAGCACCAGGTCCGAGAACACCCCGAGCAGCAGCCCGCCCAGCACCGTGCGGACGAGAAGGGGGCGGCCGACTCTCCGGAGCGGTCCGTCCCCCCTTCGCGTACGGCCGGGTAAGTACCAGACTGGCCAGAAAGCCGTCAAAGGTCTGGCCACCCGCGAATCAAAGCACCGGGTCGACCAGCCTCAGAGCGTGCGCGGAAGGCCAACTAGGCGTCAAAGTCGCAACGTCTGAGACCCCGACCGTTAGGTGGCGGACAGTTGGCGAGGCTGGTTCATGGTGAGGCCGTCCACGTGTCGATCGTGCCTCTTGATGCTGCGGTGGCCGTCTTTGCCTGGCGGCCATCGCAGGGTTAGGCGGTGGCCCTGTCTTGGCTGGGGGTGTGCGCGACGAGGGCGTGGGCGGTGGTGGGGTGGGCGGGCAGCAGGGGGCTGATGCCGGTGAGGTCCAGCATCCGCTGAAGGCGGTCGGGGACGGCGGCGAGGGCCAGGGTGCCGTCGGCTTCCTTGGCACAGCGGAGGATGCCGATCAGTGCGTTGAGGCCGGAGGAGTCGCAGAAGGTGACGGCTGCGAGGTCCAGGATCAGGTGGTGGTGGCCTTGTTCGATCAGGGCCAGTGCCTGGGCGCGCAGGTGGGGGGCGGTGTCTATGTCGAGGTATCCGGCGACGTGGGCCAGGGCGAGGTCGCCGTCGGTGTGCTGTGCGGTGAGGCGGAAGTCGGTCACGGTCGGCTCTCCGACATCTCATCGGCGGGGGCGATGGTGTGGGCGGTGGCGGTGGCGGTGAGGCCGTCCGCGGCGTCGGCGAGAGGGACGGACAGCGCCAGCAGGGCGACATCGTCACCGACCCCGTGGGGCATGGCGTCGAGGAAGTCGACCGTGTCCCCTACGACCGCCGCCGCGCTGACAGGCGCGGTGCGCGCGGCGAGGAAACGGGTCAGGCCCTCTTCTCCGATCATGTCTCCGCCCAGGGTGCGGGCCTCGGTCAGCCCATCGGTGTAGAGGAGCAGTCCTTCACCCGGGGCGAGGTGGATGCTCTGGGAGGCGAAGTGTGCGCCATCGATGGCGCCGATGAGCATGCCCCCCTTGGGCTGCACCGCTTCTACTGCTCCGGAGTCGCGCAGGTGGTAGGCCGGGGGGTGCCCGCCGGTGGCCACCGTGACGATGAACCCTTCCTTCTCGTGCGGCTCGAGGACACCGAAGACGGCCGTGCAGAACCGGCTGCCGATGGCGGGGTCGAGGAGTAGCGCGGTGTTCAGCGAGGTGAGGACGACGTCGGGGTCGGGGTTGATCAGGGCCGCGGCGCGCAGGGTGTAGCGGGTCAAGGAGGTCAGAGCGGCGGCTTCGGGGCCTTTGCCGCACACATCTCCCAGGAAGAACGCCCACCTCGCGCCGTCGAGGGGGAAGACGTCGTAGAAGTCGCCGCCCACGTTCTGCGGGGAGGCGGTGGCGTAGTGGCAGGCCAGCTCCAGGCCCGGTACCACCGGTAGCGCCGGCGGCAGCAGAGTGCGTTGAAGGGTGGAGGCGAACGCCTCGATCGCGTTCTTGTCCCGCTCGGCGCGCTGCCGGGCCTCCTCCTGCTCGATGCGCCGCTCCTGCTCGGCGCGCAGGGCGTTCAAGGCCGCCAGGCGCATCTCCAGCTCGTCGAGCACGATCGCGGCCAGGTCCGCGAGGGTGGCGGTGTCGTCCTCGGTGATCAGACGCGGCTTGGTGTCGAGGATGTTGACGGTGCCCAGCCGGTGCCCGTCGTGCGTGATGATCGGAGCCGCGGCATAGAAACGGACGCCCATCGGCCCGGCGACCAAGCCATTGTTGAAGGCGACGGGATCGGTGAGCGTGTCCGGGATCACCAGGGTCTCGTCGGACAGGATCGCCGAACCGCACAGACCCGGCTCCCGGCCGATCTCGCTGACGCCTTCCAGACCGTGTGCGGCCTTGAACCAGATCCGGTCTTCGTCGACGATCGTCACGCTCGCCACCGGCACCTTGAACAGTCGGGCCGCCATCGCTGCCACCCGGTCAAACGCGCCGTCGGGCGGGGTGTCGAGGATGTCGTAGCGGCGCACTGCATCCATCCGGGCCGCTTCTTCTACCGCACCGGGCGTTCGCCGGCCCGGCGTGTCCGCCGGGCTGGTCGCGTGTCGCGCTTGCGGCATCGTTTGCCTTTCCTTGGCGCGCCGGCCTTGGTGGCCAACGACTGTCGCAGCCTAGACCGGCCCACCGGTCGTCAAGAAACCAGTACTCGACCGCGAGGTCACCGGCATAGGACGATGTCGCGTGCATGGACATCCGTCCCACCCGCGGATACGCGAGCGAGCCCGGACCACTTTGGTCCGGGCTCGCAGGCTGTTCGGGGTGCGGCCTCTACAGCTGGAACCCCAGGTCGAGCACGTCGTTGATCTGGACTTCCTGGAGGGAGCCGGCGCGGCGGCCGCTGTCCTGGAAGTAGACCTCCTTGAGTGCTTCGGCGGTGAGTTCGCGCAGCCGGTCTTCGGTGGCGCCCTGCTCCTGGGCGGTGAAGAGGCGGGCCGCGTACTGGGGCGGCAGGGCGACGGTGATGTGCCGCTCGCGGTCCTCGTCGGTGGAGTCCATCGACGCTCCGGCGTAGCCGAGGCGGGCGTGGACGTCGATCACGATGCCGCCGGTGGTCGCCGCCTTCTCCTTCGCCTTGGCCCGGATCTGCGGCTGCCAGCGCTTCTTCACCTCGCGCTCCAGGCGCGCGGCGAGGTCCGCTCGCGGCTTCTTGATCTGCTCCTTCACGTACCGCTCGACGGTGCGCTGGGAGACCCGCAGCATCTGGGCCACCGCCTTGGTGCCCTTGTACTGCTTGACCAGGTACCGCATCTGCGCGCCGGCCGACTTCGGCACCGGACGGGTGAACGCCTTCGCCACCGCCTGGTTGAGGCCGTCCCCGAACTCCTTGTTCATCGCGCTCCCTACTCCCCGTTGTCCTTGTCGGTGAGGTTGCCGTCCTTGATGTACCGGGCGAGGTTGAGCTCAGGCGCCTTGAACTGCTCCCGGGCCCCCTCTCCCCACAACACGGTCTGCGTGCCCTCGTGCTTCACCAGGCCGGGGTTGACCCCGAGCTTGAAGCCGCCAGGCAGCGGCTTGCCCTCGCGGTAGGGCAGGAAGTCCAGCGGGCCCTCGCCGTCGACGGCGTAGACGACGCAGTCGGAGAGGATCGCGACCGGGTACTGACCCGTGAACGACGCGTGCTTGACCATCTTGCGGTGCAGGTTGATCCGGGTGCGGGAGATGACCGCCGCGCGGATGTCGGGCCGCCACGTCGGGCGCTCCAGGGCCCGCCACCGCTCACCGGACGTCCAGCCCTCGCCGCGGGGCCGCTCGCGCAGCTTCCCCAGCCCGCCCTTCACGGTCGCCTTGACCGCGCCCACGACAATCGCCATCTGCGGGTCGCGTCCCTTGTAGCCGTCCATCGCCGCGAGGAAGTCCTCGGGCGACAGGTCGGCGTCGACACCGAGGTCGGCCATCGTGGCGAGGTAGGCGTCGCGCAGCCGGCTGTACCAGCCGTCCAGGTAGCGGCCGTTCTCGTACCGGACATACGCCTCGGTCGGCGTCACGTCGTACCCGAGCTCCTGGGCGTAGGCGACGGTCGGTGTCGCGTACCAGGCCGGCCCCTCGGGCCGGTCGCCCTTCGGCGTGAACGGGCTGGGCAGCAGCGTGCCGTCCAGCTCCACCCACTCCTTGCCGACCTTCACCCGCGACAGGTCGACATGGGACAGGTCGACCAGCCACGAACCGGGCAGCTTCGGGTCGAACACCGGGTCCTTGACGTGCGTCGGTACGCCCAGGCCGACGGTCAATCCGTTGGCTCCGGCGGCGAACGCCATGTTGACATCCAGGCCCACAAGGTTGCTGCGCAGGCACTCGGCGTCGGTCAGCGGCCGCGCCCAGTCGTACGCCTCCTCGAACAACTTCTCCGCCGGTCCCCGGACGTGGAAGCGCGGCAGGTCCTTGAGCAGCGGGTGTCCGTCGGGGGCCTCGCACGGCGCGCAGTCCACCGGGTCCTTGCCGAGCGAGCCGGGCGTTTTTGTGTCGGCCTGCCGCAGGACGCCGGTCTCTTCATCGCGTACGGCGTAGGTCGGCGGGTGCAGGGCGGTCATCAGTTCGAGGCCGGTCACGGCGGTGGAGCCGCGCGGCGTCATCACCCGGGCCGCGTACGTGCCCAGCACGCGGGCGAGCTCCGCCGGCGGCAGCTGCCCGGCGGCGCCCCAGAACCGTGCGTCCAGCGCGTTCCACGACGGGATGCACAGCTGCACGCACTGGCGGTCCGAGCCCTTGGCGGGACGGTAGATCCTCGCCCACGGCCCGAACCCGCGCTTGGTGAGCTGCCAGTCGGCGCGGGTCAGCTGCTTGATGACCTTGTGGCCCTCCGGGATCCGCCCGGCGATCCGCTCCTCGTCGGTGAGGGTCACCGGGAGGCCGTAGCGCTCGCACGCGGCCGCGGTGAGCACGATCAGCGGGTCCGCCGGCCTTCCCGGCCCGGACAGCTTCGGCTGACCGAGCTTTGCCTCCTTGAGGGTCCAGTCGACCAGGGACGGCAGGCTCTTGGCGGGCACGTCCAGGACCAGGCCGCCGACGCAGTACGCCAACACCCTCCCTTCCTCGACGTCGACAACGGCCAGCGGCCCGTTCTCGAACCGCGGGTCCGTCTCACCCCTCGGAGCCTGGGCCGGGGTCGCGGCCGGGGCCGCCTTCTTCGCTCCGGGGCGGCGCGACGTCGACGACAGCCTGGTGGTGCTCGCCGGACGCGGCGCGGCCGATGGAGCAGCGGCGCGCGGGGCAGGGGCGGAGTTGGTCTGGGTGTTCTCGGTTGCAGTCATGCCCGCAGCCTCGGACGCCGGACCTGTGGACAGCGGCCGCGCTTCCGCCGGAGCGGGAGCGGCGGTGAACGTGGCCGGCACCGCAGCGGCGGTGACGGGGGCGGCCGCGTCGGCCGGGGCCGGGTAGAGCTCCGCGAGCTGCTTCAGCAGTCGCGCGTACGCGTCCCGTTCCGGCGGGCGGGGCTCGGTCTTGCCGGACTCCCACCCGGACACCGTGGCGCGGCGCACCTTCAGTGCGGTGGCCACTTCGTCGATCGTCAGGCCGTGCGCGGCGCGCAGCCGCTTGCGTTCCGCCGGGGGCGGAAGCGTGGAGCGGGACGCGACCAGCGCGTCGACCGCATCGAACAACTCGGACATGGAACACCTCCTGCCCAACAGACTACCCCATGAAGCGTACGAACAGCGTACGTTCGCCGTGCGTACTGCGTACGTTGCTGGATTCGCCTGTGCCGAAGTGCACACTTCCGTAAGCTGGTGTGCATGACGACGGAGCGCAGCACCTACTCGATCGTGGAAGCGCGCGCCCGTCTGGGCGCCATCGCGCGCGAGGTCAGCGCCACCCGGGAACCGGTGGCCATCACCGACCACGGCCACACCATCGCGATGCTGGTCAGCCCCGCCGACGCCCTGGAGCTCCAGGAGCTCCGGGCGCTGGCCGCCTACCGCGCGCGCCAGGAGCGCGGCGAGAGCGCCGGCATCCCGCACGACGAGGCGTACCGACGGCTGTTCGGCGCTGAGGCGTGAGCTACGAGATCATCTGGGAACCCGAGGCCCTCGCCCAGGCGGAGAAGTTCGCCAAGGACGACCCCGGCGGGGTGCGGCAGGTGTTCACCGCCGTCGACCACCTCGCCGACGACCCCCGGCCCGAGGGCGCCTTCGGCAGCGCCGGCGTGCTGCGCATCCACGTGGGGGCGTATCGGGTGATGTACGAGGTCAGTGACCAGCAGGTCCGGATCAGCGTCATCCACCTCGGCCGCCTGCGCTGACGCTCGGTGGCGGGGCAACCTTCACGAGAAGGGCACCTCCACGCGAACGTCAGCTCAGGGGTAGGGGCAGCGACTTGCACAGAGGCCAGGGCGACCAAGCCATACGGCGGCCTTACTTCCTGTTCTTCGCTTCGAGGTAGGCAGTGTCGACGACCACGTGCGGCGGGGGGTCTTTCGGATCGGGGCGCGTGTTGATGCCGTCGAGAACGCCGGCGATCTCGTCGTACATGCGGATGGATTCGGCGCTGTGGTGCGTGCCGAGGCTGTGTGAGTCCGTGCCGCCGTGGGCCATGTAGTCCAGTACCCGCAGGTAGTTTGCCAGGTCCACGCCGGTGAGTTCGATTTGGATCAGTCCGTTGTCGAGCTCCTTCGTTGTGGGCTTCAGCTCCAGGTCCGGGCCGTCCCGGTTCGTCTGGTCCGACGTCTTCTCCCACAGCGTTTTCGTGGTTTCGACGTGGAAGGTCTTCAGTCCGGCGGCCTTCTGCAGGCGCTCGGAGTGCTGGGGCGGGGAGTCGGTGGAGCAGCCGCTTACAACGAGGACGGCCAGGAGCGCGAGGGCGCCGAGCAGGCGGGTTCGGTGCTGTGAGGAAGAAGAGGACACGAACCGCAGTGTCGCCAGGAGGGCCGCTGCGCGGGCTTTGATTGATCTTCCTCCATCCGAACGAGCGACGCATCAACGCGCCAGGTCGACCGGAATACCGCCTACAGCCGCCTACGGCGTGAGCTCCGCTGAACGGCTCGTCCTCGACCGAGAATGTATGAGCTGGGCCAGTGGTCGGGAGCTGGAAGTTCCCGATCGCGCTGAACGATGCCGAATGGGGTCGGCGGGGCAGAGGATTCGCCTGTGGCGCGCGGAAGCCCCTGGCGTGGCCAGGGGCTTCCGGTCCGACCGATCCGTATTGCGGCTTGCGCCGCCGACGCGTCGTGCCCTCAAAGCGTACCGAGGGGTTCGATTTCGTTGACGGCGGTCGTGATCTCTCTTCCGCCGCCGGTGGGTCGGATGTAGGCGCGCTTGGTCGTACGTCTGGGGCCGGTGAGTGTCGGCACGTCCTCGCGGACCACCGCCATCAGCCGGCCCTCGGTGCCGGAGTGCCGGTCGCGGACGAGGCGGCCGATCAGCGGGTGCTCTACGTGGCCGTCGCCTCTCATCGGTCTGCTTCGGGGTTGTGGCGGGCTCCGGTCTGGGCGGCCAGGAGGCGGTCGAGTCCCCGGCTGGCCCGGGCCAGCAGTGCGGGTGTCGGGGCTCCGTGGGCGGGTCGGTGGAGGCCGCGTTGGCCAGGCACGGGGGCGGGCGGCCAGGGGGTGTTCAGGCGGATGGTCCCCTGGGCGGTGAGGGAGGCGGGTCCGGTGAGGGTCATCGCGCCCTCGGCGGTGATGTCGACGAACAGGCGGCCGCCCGGGGCGTCGACCGCGTAGCGGGACGGGATGCCGGGCCGGGGGCCGCGGTGCAGTGCGGCGGCGACCGCGGCGCAGGCGCCGGTGCCGCAGGAGGGTGTCTCGCCGACGCCGCGTTCGTGCACGCGGAGCACCAGGTGGTGGGAGCCGAGGTCTCGGACGAACTCGACTGTCGTGCCGTGGGGGTACGCGCCGGCGGGTGTGACGGTCGGCGCGGTGTCGAGGGTGCCGGCGTGGTCGAGGTCGTCGACGAACACGACGGCGTGGGGGTTGCCGACGTCGACGTGGAGTGCGGGCCATCGCCGGTCGCCGACGCTGACGTTGATGCGGTCGGGGCCGGGGAAGGTCGGGGTGCCCATGTGGACGCTGACGTCGCCGTGGTGGGCGTCGGGACCGGGCCGCACGTGGAGCTCGCGGATCCCGGCCCGGGTGGCGAGGGTGAGGGGGCCGCCGCGGTGGCGGCCGGTGGCGGTGAGGTAGCGGGCCAGGACGCGGGCGCCGTTGCCGCACATCGCGCCCAGGGAGCCGTCCGAGTTGCGGTAGTCCATGAACCAGTCGGCCTGTCCGGCCATGGGGAAGGCCTCGGGGGTGGCGGTGGAACGGACCAGGCGCAGGAGACCGTCGGCTCCCATGCCGTTGCGTCGGTCGCAGAGTCGGGCGGTGGTGGCGACGGTGAGGTCCAGGAGGCCGTCTTCGTCGTCCAGGATCAGGAAGTCGTTGCCGGCGCCGTGGCCTTTGGCGAAGGGGATGCCGATGGGGTTCATGAGCGGGGTGTCTCTTCCGGGTCGATGCGCAGCCAGACGGTTTTCGCGCCGGCGGCGGTGGTGGTCATGCCGTAGGAAGTGCCGGTCTCCAGGACCGTGATGAGGCTCGACCAGCGCGCGGCGGGTATGGCTGCGGCGTCGGCCCGGATGGTCAGGACCCCGTCGTGTTCGTGCGTGTCGGGTGGTTGACCGGTGAGTTCGGCGAGGGCGGCTGTGGCCGCGGTGCCTAAGAGTTCGTCCATTTGTCCGCCCCCGACTCCGTGCGTCACATAGCGCACTTCTAGTCCACTAGTTAGCAGCTAGTGGACTAGATTGTCAAACTGGTACCCACACCGAACGCGCTGCCGTGACGCACCACGGCAGCCGGCGAAGGAGATCCATGGCCGGCCGCACCAACGCCCCCTACCTGCTGGTCGCCGACACCTTCCGGCGACTCATCAGCGAGGGCGAATGGCCCCCCGGCACCCGCCTCCCCTCCCGCGACGCCCTCGGCGAGACGTATCGGGTCGGAGAGAACGTCATCCGCCGCGCCCAGGAACTCCTCATCGCCGAAGGCCTCCTGGAAGGCCGCCCCGGAGCCGGCACTTACGTCCGCGCGCCCCAGGAACGACTGCACATGCTCCGCAGTCCGGCCCCCGGATACCCCACCGCGCCCCTCGCCCCCACCGGGGTCGCCACCTGGGACGCCCAGAGCACCGCCAAGGTCCCCGCCCCCGCGCACATCGCCACACGCCTGGCCATCGAGGCGGGCGACCCCTGCGTGAAGACCGTGTACGAATTCCTCGACGAGCGGCGCCGGCCCGCGATGACGTCCGTCAGCTGGGAACCCATGGCCATCACCGGCGGCACCGCCATCGTCCTGCCCGACGGCGGCCCCTTCGCCGGACGCAGCGTCATCGACCGCATGGCCCACCTCGGCATCACCGTCACCCGCACCGTCGAACGACCCCGACCGGTGCAGACCGACCGCGACCAGGCCCAGACCCTCGGCATTCCCACCGGAACCCTCGCCCTGCTCATCGAGCGGACCTTCCACGACAGCGACGACCGTCCCGTGGAGACCGCCGACCTCCTCATCCCGGCGGACCGCTGGTCCGTCGACTACGACCTGACCCTCACCGGCGAACAGGACGCCTGAACCCCGGCCACGCCGGCGGCGAACCGGCCTTCCACCACGGGAAATCCGCCGAATCCTTGGACCGGGCGACAGGGCTCGGGAATCATGAACCCCCAAAGGCGGCAGCAGCCGCCACGGGAGGAACAGGATGTCCGACGCACGCCCGAGCACGCTCAACCGGGCCACCCAGGCCCTGGGCTCACCCGCCCTCGGCGCCGCCGTCGGCATCGCCGGCCTGGTCGTGCCCGTCATCGGCTGGGCCGCCGAACGCGTCAACCTCAAACTGCTCCTGATCGTCCAGGCCGCCCTGATCCTCATACTGGTCGCCGGGCACTACTGGATGCGAAAGAACTACATCCACCTTCGCCGGGTCACTAACCTTCGAGCCATGGATGATGCCCAGTACTACGACCGGGTCCGCTCCCAACTCGAAGCAGAACTCATCAGCGACTACGGGGAGATCGCCGACGGCCACCTGCGCGTGTACGCCGCGGAAGTCCCCCGCCTGTCCACCCTGCTCGTCAACACCGTCACCGAAGCCCAGGCACAACCCCAGCGCATCCTGGCCGCCGACCTGACCACCAACCCGAGCCTGCTCACCGGCCGCCGCGAGTACATCTCCGCCAACCGACGCTTCACCGAAGCCGGCGGTCGCATCGACCGCCTCTTCATCGTCTTCGCCGCCGACCTCGCCAAAGAGGACTTCGCCCGCAACCTGCTCGCCCTGATCGGCCAGCACCGCGACCTCGGCGTCACCTGCGGACTCGCCGTCCGCGACCGCCTGCGCGCCGACCAGGCCGTCGACGTCGTCGTCTTCGCCAACGCCGCCGCCCTCGTGGAAGAGGAACAAGGCGACGCCGACTACAACCGCGGCCGCTCCTCCGTCTACTTCAAGGGGATCGGACGCTGGGCCGGTCGATTCGAAAGTGTCTGGGGCCACGGCGCCGACTCCGCCCCCCGCACCCTGCAGACCTACGAAGCCGCCGCCCGCCCCCAGCTCGACGCTGGCACCTGGGACGAAGCCCGCATTAACGCCACCGTCGCCAGCCTGTAGGCCACCGTCAGTTGCCCGCACCGGGGGGAACCCGTGATCGTCCTCGACACCAATCAGCTCAAGCACGTGGCGTTCCCGCACGGTGCGGTTCTCGGCATGCTCCGCAAGATCGCCGCTCTTCATGACCGCCAGCTTGCCTTGCCCGAGATGGTCGCGATTGAACACGTCGCGCATCACCGTCACGAGACGGACCTTGCCCTCATCTCGGCCGGGAAGGCCCTCTCCGTGCTGGGCAAGACCTTCGACCGTGACCTCTCCGGTGCTGTGACTGGACTACAGCTGGACGATGCGGCCAGGCATCGACGGGCCTCCTTGGAAGGCGTCTTCGCCATCCTTCCCACCCCGGCCGGAGCCGCAGACGAGGCCCTACGACGCGAGGCGAACCGTATGCCGCCCGCCCAGCAGCAATGGCACGACAGCAAGGGCAACGAATTGGCGGCCCGCGGGGCGCGGGACGTGGCGATCTGGCTGACCCTTCTGGAGACCGCGAGTCGTACCGAGGAGGAGATCTGGTTCGTCACCCTCGATCAGGACTTCGGCAAGGACGACTTTCACGTGTCCCTTCGCGAGGAGGCGACCCGCGTGCTCGGCGCGAGAGCCGGACAGCTCAGATTGGTCGATGGGGGGATCGATCAGCTACTGCGCGAGCTGGCAACGAAGGTCGCCACCCCTCCCGATCTTGAATCACTGCTGAACAGTCCGGTCGCCAACCATGCCGTGGTCATTTCGCAAGTTGGGGGCCTGACCGCCCAGTTGTTGCACCATGTCATCCCGATGCACGCGGCCATCCACGCCAGCACCTTTCACCTCTCCCCCCACGAGATCAAACGCAGCAGTGCCTATGCGGTCGGCGACAGCACGTGGGTGAGTGTGCAACTGATCTGGCGGGGGTTCAGAGTCCTGCACAGCTCCGACAGCGACGGCCCCGACTGGGACCATCCCGCGCGGATGTCGATCGAGACCACCATTCTCCTGGAGGTCCAAGGGGGCATGGTTCACTCCGCCGAGGTCATGGCATCAGCTCCTCCAGTGAGCCTCGGCCCAGGCGAACCTCAGCTGGGCGGCGTCGGCTGGACCGTCACCATCCCGACTCGCCGTACTGAATTCCACACGCCTGACGGGGCAGGGTGGGCGGTGATCACTCCACATGCCGATGACACACCTCCTCCCCAGGCCGGCCTGTGAAGGAACCGGCGCACCATTGAGGGAGCGTCGGGTCGGCGGGCCGAGGTGAGCGCACGACAAGCGCACCCGCCCCGTGGTCACTCGAACATCTCGCCGGCCTTGTACTTCGCCCAGGCAGCCAGTTCCTCCGGTCCCTGTCCAACTCGCCATTGCAGGGCGCCGAGCTGCCGATTACCCAGAACCGAGCCGCTGATTTGGGGGTTCGCGGAGCACACCTGCAGGAGCAGCAGGAGGTCGTTGCTGTTCAGGCACTGAGCAAGACCGTTGATGAAGGCGATGATCGAGGCGCCGTCTTCGTACGAGCTCGCTTCCTTCAGGAGAGGAAGGAGGGAGCCGAACAGGCGCTTATCGGCCTTGGGCCCCAGACACATGTTGATGGTGTTGGCCGCGAAGCCAGGCGTGGCCAGGTCCGCCAGGCCAGGGAGGCCCTTGAGAGCGCCGGGCCGGACGAGGTCTGGCAGGCGGTTCAGCAGCATCTGGTCGACAGGAGCGAGCGGAAGGGCACCGTAGAACATGTTGTGCTTGTGCAGAAGGTCCAGCGGCTTCGCTGTCCGCAGCACCTCCTCTACCCGCGCCCGAGTCCCCACGTGCAACGCCTCCCAGGTTCCCGGAACACGGCACAGGCCCCCAACCAGGGCCATGAGCCCGTCATCGGTGAGGCCGTTCTGCGCAGCGTTCAGGACGACCTGCGCCTGTTCCTCGAACAGGTGAGGCGCGATCTTCTGAAGCTCCCGAGCCGCACGCACGGTGCGCTGGAGCGTTGGCTGCGGCAGGTCCGTCTTCAGCGACTCCTTGCAGACCACCTTGATCAGGTTGGCCTTCAGCGCCTTCGTCCCGTGATCCATGTAGCTGGCCCGAAGGTGGTCGTTGAGTCGGTCGTCGTCTCGTGGGAACGACTCCGACTCGATCTCCCGTCCGAACCTGTCGATCGCCTTGCGTCCTGTGACGGCGGGGTGCGAGAGCAGAGCATCCACGGCGGTCGCGAGGTGGACGCGCACCAGCTCTGGTGTCGGATCGAACAACTCCTCGCCACCGGCGACAAAGGCGGGATGCGCGCACAGGTGCCGGTCTGAATAAAGCCGCCCAAGCTCCACGGCCTCACGCGCGCCGATCAGCTCCAGATCTTTGTGCGCGCGCTCGACCAGGTTCCTCTCGAACGCCTGCAAGGCGTTCACGTTCTGGTCAGCGATCGCCTTGTCCAACTCGTCGCGCAGCTTGACTGCCACGGCCTCGCGTTCATCGGCCAGCAGTCGGATCTTGGCGATGATGTCGGCGGCCACCGCGATCCAGATCGAGATCAACGCGGCACGGTACGCCGCGGCTCCGTAGGCAGCTACCGCCTCCTCCACGTACCGACGAGAAGTCAGCCCCCTGACCTGGTTCTTCACGTCTTCCAGAGCGCGCATACCCGTCCCCCACCTCTTGCCGAAGGACAGCAGGGTAGGGCTTGGGCCGCATTGCGCCCACACCCCCGCCTAATTAGTGGACTAGATATACGCTAAGTGATGTCCGGGTGGGGGTCGTTGCCCACCCCTGTCTCTCGGGGCCGTCATATGCCGCTCGCCTTATTTCTGCTCACTCTCGGTGTCGCTCTGCGGCAGGTAGATCGCGCTCACTTCGCTGGCCGCCGTCCGCGCATAGAGAGCGTTACCGGGCTCATAGCCCTCCAACGGAGTCGAGCCAACGACGTAACGCCCGTGCTGTTGCTGGTCGGGCAGTGGATGCAGATCGCGGGGTACTGGCTGCTCGCCGCGCACGGCCCCCTTGGCGCGGTGGCGGCTGCGGCTGGGGTCGCCGTGCAGTTCCGTCACCTCCAGGAGATCAGCCACCACGCGATCCACGGTGTTCTGGCACGCACTCGTCGCACCAACCACGTCCTGGCCGCACTCGGCGCACACCTGCCTCTCGGCTTCGCTCCGGTCGAGGTTCGCCGACGCCGTCACGTCCGCGACCACCACCCCGCCGCCACCCTCTCCACCGACCCCAACCTCGCCGAACTCGCCGACGCGGGCCTGGCCCCCGGCATCACCCGCACCCGGTACGGGCTCGCCCTGGTCCACCCGCTCACACCGTCCGGCATCACGGTGACCATCACTTCCCTCACCGCAAACCTGTTGCCCCACCCCGGCCGAGCGGCCGCGTTCACCGCGGTGGCCGCCGCTGCATACCTCACCGGCGGTCCGGCCGGCCTGATCGCGGGGTTCCTGATCCCGCGGCTTCTGCTTTATCCGCTACTCGCCTGGTTCTCGCTGCTCGCCGAGCACACCTGGTTCGACGCCGAGCACCGCACCGGCACCCCCGCCCAGATCGAAGCGGGCCGCTGCCTTCGTCTCTACCCCCGCAACCGCGCCCTCGCGATGCTCGCCGCCACGACCTGGCTCCCCTACGGCGACCTCCACCACTACGCCCACTCCGCCCACCCCGGCCTGCGTTGGAATTACCTCCCCGCCCTCGAACACCACCTGTCGGCACCCCACTTCGCTCCGGCCGCACTGTTCCTCGGTTCGGACTCCGTCGCCCGCCGCCACCACCGCGCGCTGACGGTCCAGGCCCGCGACAACCAGCACCAGCCCGCTGCCCGCCGATAACCCGCCCCTCACCGCAGCCCCGGTCCGAGATACCCAGGCCGGGGCTGCGGCAGTTCACAGAGCCGGGCCAGCTCATTCGACATCTGGGCGGGCGCCGGGGACTCAACCGGCGTCGACACAAGGCCACCGCGCGCGGCGCACACGATCGCCCTGAGCCTCCTGGGATTGAGCTTGTTCATCGCGCCACCAGGAGCGGGGTTTTCCATGACGACCCGGGAACAAGCCATCGCCCGCGCAGCCCTTGGCCCTTGTAGGCGCCGTCGCGAGCGTGCCGGCCGCACACCCCAGGAGGCGGCCGCGGCCGCCTCCTACCCGGGGCATCCGCTCGGCTCGATCGGGGCTATCGAGGCCGAAATCATCCGCCGGAGGCAGAACCGGGCCCAGGCCGTCCCTAGCCGATATCCACGTGGTCCAGACGACTCGTCAGCCGGCGCATGAAGGCCGCGGCAACTGTACGGATCCGTGTCTCGTCCACATCCCCCTGGAGCGCGCTGACGGCCATGTCCACTCCCGGCGTTGCTGAAGAACCGAAGAGACGCCTGAGCTTGCCCAGGCCCTGAACCGCGATGTCCCCGACACGCGCGTTCTCCACCAGCACCGCGAACGAGTCGGCCACCTCTCGTGCGGAAGTGGTCATCATGATGCGCAGGACGTCCCCGGCGTCCTTGTCCGCCAGGCGGTGGGGACGAGACGCGGAGTCGGCGAGCCGGTCGCTGATCTTGAAGGCTTTCGCCACCAGCAGAGCGGCCGGTCCCGCGACGTGAACCGTGATCTGGCGGGAGTCGCCGGGCTCCAGACTTCCGACGATCATGGGTGAGCGGTCCACGGAGGCCACCTCCAAGCCTTCGATCCACCGTGCGGACATCTTGCCGTGCGGGGGAACCGTGGCACTTCGACTGCCGACCTTCGGCGCCTGCTGCTTGGGGATGAGCAGATCCAACTCAACCGGAACGAGCTTGCCCGCGATCACCTCCGGACGCTCCCACAACCCTGGCTGATGGGCCTGCCGCAGGGAGAAACCGGCTCCCTCCATGGCTTTGTCCACGAGCGGATTGGGACCGAGCAGCAGGGGGTCGATGCTGACGTCGCCGTCCGAGGTGAAGGGCGCGTTCTTGATTGCCGCGTCGGGCGTACGGAGGTAGACGGCCTGGGCCCCCACGATGGTGAGGGCGGGCAGGTGCTCCCTGAGCGCGGTCAGGCCGTCGAGAAGGACCCGCCGGGCAACAACGGTCAGCTGCTGCGGGTCGACGCCTTCGGGAACCTGTGCCACTGTGCCTCGCGTTCATGGTGACGTGCCGTGACTCGATGTTAGAACAGAGAACTTCGCGGCAAGTCCGCGATGGCGGACGCCCGCCACTCCTCCTCATCTCGAAGCATCTCCTTGATCACCGCTTCCCCCTCAGCCGGCATGCGTCCCGGGCCTGACAAGCAGTCCAGAACAAGTTGGCTCAGGGAAACCTCCTGCCGGGCGTCGACCTCACGGAGGCGTTCGAAGACCACTTCATCGCTTGGGCGCAACAGGATGACGTCGGCATTCTCCTTCGTCGGCAGCAGACCCAGGTGGTCCTCCAGGTCCTCGTCGATGGCCAGCCAGTCGGCGACGTACACCATGAGCTGACCACGCGCGGTCAGGGGGGCCAGTCGGTGTGCCGCGACGGATCCGGTCACGGCCAGGCCGTCCCGCTCTCTGGCGGGGAGCCGGGAGATGCGGTTGAGAACGGAGGCGATGCCGTTGGTCGCCACCATCCCGGTGTAAGCGTCCGGGCGCAGCAGGCTGGTCTCGGCAGCGCGGGCCCTCAGCAGGCCGGGCCAATCAACCGTGTTGATGACTCGCCCCGTGCGCCGAATGAGCAGCTGGTCTTCCAGGGTGTCCAGCAGCCTGGAGACGTACGGCAGGCTCAAGGATGCCGCGTTGGCGAGTTCCGCCGCGCGGTACGGCGGCCGGACGTCGGCCAGAAGGCGGACCAGGCGGCCGGCCTTCGCACCTGCCAGGGTTGCCATGGTCTTGGTGGTTCGGCTCGTCGGGTGGGGTGAGCGAGAAGCGCCGACGCTGTGGATGAACACGGCAGGTCGGGAGATCCGTAGCCCGACATTGCCCGTCAGGTCGAGGTAGGCGATGCCGTGGGACAGCAGGAGCTGCTGGGCCTTGGTGGAGATCCAGGGGGCTACCACCACCATGTGTGCTTCCGTGACAAGGTGTCGGAGCAGGTGGGCTCTGGGAGCCAGCTCGGTCTCGACCGTCCGTGGTGTCACCGAGTCGAAGTCCTCCACGTACAGCAGGGCGGTGACATTCTCGCCCAGTGGCTTCAGGTCATAGAAGGCTCCGTAACCCTCCGAGTAGTGCCCGCGGCCTTCCGTTACCGCCCACCCATCCCCGAACAGTGTCCGTAGAGCCTCCATGCCCCGTTCGAGCACCCTGTCGGCGGGGTTGATCGAGTCCACTACGCCCACCTTCCTAGTCTGGAAACCTCGAAAACTTGCCCGCAGCGCCGCTTTACGCACTTGGGCAAGTTCTCAGAATAGGCAAGTTTTTCTGATCCGGCAGATTGCCTCAGTCGGAAAACCTGGGGAATCGAGCAAGTTCTGCCCCCCCGTGCACACCGCTGCAGCGGTGCGGCGACCACTCGCTGAGCCTGTTCACGCTCCTGGCCTAGCTCTCGAGCAGTCCCAGTTCGCTGTCGGGTCGGCACAGCGGACACGCGATCGCCGACGGCACCGTGCGCAGTACCTCCAGAACCATGTCGCGGTTGGCGGCGCGGCCGCGGCTGGTGACTTTGCAGGCGCCGGTGTGGACGCGGTCGGGCCGTCGGCCGGCGCCGATGCCGTATTCGATCCACCAGCGGGGTGGTTCCGGTGGCGGTAGGCGGTGGGCGCGCTGTTCGCCTGCGGCGCGAACCGCGGTGATCCTTTCGTCGACGCGGGCGAGGGTCAGCTCCAGCCAGCGCCGTATGACCAGGAGCTGGTCCAGGGCCGGTGGCAGGGGCAGGAGGGGGTCCTGCATGGCTGCTACGCCGCCTCGGCCACTTCGATACGGGGTTCGACGGGGCGGGTCTGCTTCTTGAGCCGCATCCGGGCATCCACCAGAACGTCGCGAGGGACGGACGCCCAGTGGGGGTGGCCGGCGACGGCGATCGACAGTTCCCGGATCTCGGCCCACATCCGGTCGACCGTCTCCTTCTGCTCGTCGCTCCAGCCGGGGCTGTCGGGGACGTCGCCGCGATGGGAGAACCGCTCGCCACGCGTCCAACCCGCGAGGGGTTCCACGCTCCAGGGCAGGTCGGCGAGGTAGGCGCGGTGTTCGGTGTGGGCGCGGTGGAGGCGCTCCTGGAGCTGGAGGAGGTCGTCGGGGAAAGTGCTCTGATCGGTCACCCTTGAATCGTAAACCTGTTCGATTCTGTGAGGGAAGTCGGCGCTCCGGTTCGTGACCCGTTCGGCAGACACGCGTGCGGGCCGGCCGCGACGTCCAGTGGCGCGCAGTGGGTAGGCGCCGTGAGCTGGAGGAGGGGGTCGTGGAGGAGGTGGCGGTCGTGGCGCGTCCGTGGCCGCTCCAACATGACCCGCGAGGACCTGGCGAAGGCCCTGTCCCGCACATGACCCGAACTGCGGGCTCGCGAACGGAGGGCATGCGATGACGCTGCGGCCGCCGGTGGAGCCGATGCTGGCGCAAGCCGCAGAAGCGATTCCTCCCGCGGGCCTGCTGCGCGATGTGGCGTACGAGCAGAAGTTCGACGGACACCGGGCCCTCCTCTTTACCCCGCCCGCCCCCGGCGAGCCGGTGCTGCTCCAGACAAGACGGGGCTCGCTCATCCAGGACCGCTTCCCTGACCTCGTCGCGGCCGCCATCGAGCAGCTCCCCCACGGCCTGGTCCTGGACGGTGAGCTCCTCGTCTGGGACCCCGAGGAAGGCAGGCTGTCCTTCGAGGCGCTCCAGCGCCGGGCCGCCGCCCGCGCCCGCGGCGCCAGCGCCCTGGCGGCTCGAACCCCCGCCTATTTCATCGTCTTCGACCTTCTTCAGGCCGACGGCGCCGAGCTGCTGGCCCTGCCGTATCGGGAGCGTCGCCGAAGGTTGGAGGTGCTGTTCGCGGCCCGGGGCCTGAGTGCGCCGTGGACGCTGTGCCCGATGACCACCGACCTCGCGAAAGCCCGCGAGTGGCTGGAGTCCTGGACGGACGTCTCCGGCGTCGAAGGCATCCTCATCAAGAACACCAACCAGCGCTACCTGCCCAACCACCGCGGCTGGACGAAGATCCGCCGTCGCGATACCACCGAAGCGATCATCGGTGGCGTCACCGGCACCCTCGCCCGCCCCCAGCTCCTCATCCTCGGCCGCCACGACGACACCGGCCGGCTGCGCGCCGTCGGCCGCACCGCGCCCCTGCGCCCGGACCAGGCGCGCCAGGTCGCTGAACGCCTGACGGCCGCATCCGCCGGGCATCCGTGGACCGGTGCACGGTTCTCGGCAGCGTGGGGCTCCCGCGACGTCCTGGACGTCGTTCTCGTCGACCCGGGCCTGGTGGCGGAGATCAGCGCCGACACCGCCGTCGATCACGGCGGTATCCACCGACACCCTTTGCGCTTCCGGCGTCTGCGCCTCGATGTGACAGCGGGGGATGTCCCCCTGTTCGGAAAAGCGGCACACGGAGGCAGAGCCGCAGGATGAGGTGCTCAGAGCACCGGCGGCTGACGCTGCACCATCGTCGTCACGGTCTGCATCAGCTGGGCTCGTTGCAGGGCGGCGAGTCTTGTCAGGCGCCTTCGGTGCTCGGCGATGCCGTGATCCGCCGGATCGCGAGCAGGAGCGCGGCCAGGCGTTGGGGCGAGGGCCAGGCGCCGGCGTTGCCGGCCGCGGATGGCGGCGAGTGTGTGCGGGGTGGAATACAACCGCTCGGCCAGGAAGCTGGTCGGCCATCCGCGTTCGGCGAGCTCCTGCAGGTTGATCGTGTGCCTCCGTTGGGAAGGCGTAGGGGGTCGGTGTCTTGGTCGGGTACCTGACCTGACGGAAGAGCTGTCCTGTGTGGTGCGCAACGACCTGATGGCCTCGCGGGCATGTTCCCGCGAGGCCATGAGGTTCAGTTTCCGAAGGATCAGTTCCAGCATTTCGTGCCGCGCTCGACGCGGAAGGTTTCCCCGCCCTGGAAGAAGCCGGCGTAGTCCCCGGTCTCGTTCACCAGGCAGGCGTTCGCTGCGGCAGCCTCCTTCGCCGTTGCCACGAGGTCGTTGGCTGCCCTCTTGGTCATGCGCTTACACATGCTGGACTTGCCCTTGGCGATATAGGCGCCCACGCCCGGGACCCTGCCGATGACCAAGCCCTTGGTGACCAGCGACCCGGCGATATTGCACTCGAACATCTCCGTCGTCCGCTTCTCCAGCTTGTACCTCGCGGCGTGGTCGGCGATCTGACGGGTGAACGTGCGGTTGAAGGTGTATGTGCCCCGCTCCAGTCTCCACTCCAGTGCAGGAGCCGCAGGGACGGGAGCAGGGGACGGCGGGGTCGAGGTGGGGGTCGGCGGCGGGACTCCCGCGGCAAGGGCGTCCGAGATCGCCCGCCTCGTCTTCGGGCCCGCGACGCCGTCTGCCGCCAGGCCGTGCTTGCGCTGAAACTCGACAAGGGCCCGCTTTGTCTTCGGCCCGGCGATGCCGTCCACGTTGAGCGGCGGCTGGGCGCCAAGCTCGTTGAGCTGTCGCTGAATCTCGACAACGCAGGGCCCGTGGTTGCCCTGGCCGATCTCCGCCGGGCATTCATCGGCCACCCCTACCGCGTTCTCCGCGCCCCCACCCTCGTCGGCCCTCCACAGACCCAATCCGGCCACCACACCGAGCGCAACGGCCGTTCCCACGACCGTGCCAACGATCTTCCCCATGACGCCCCCTCACAGGTCGAATCCATCCAGCCCGGGTGGTCACCGCCCGAACCTCATCGAGTGTGACGCGCCATGTCCCGATTCGGGAGAGCGTTCGATGCGGCATCGAAGCATCACAAAAACGTTGAATGCGCCCGGTGCGCCTTGACAGGGCTTCAGCAGCCTCTCCGAGGCGCCGGCCAGATGTTGGGAAACTCCGGCCTTGCGAGGGATCGGCGTCGCCAGATCGAGCGGCCGAATCACGGGCTGTAGCACCAAGAATTTGCCGGATCGTCTTTACAAACGGGCGCCATGTGGGCGACGGGCTCACGGAAGCGCGGGAGGGCATCAAGTCCGCCGTCGAGGCGGCCGAAGCCGGGCGGTAGCCGGCGCCCGGCCACCTGGCCGGGCGTGCTGCCCGATGCTCACTGCGGCTTCGGAAGAACCGGTGGCCGCATCCGGGTCGGGAGGCGATGGGCCGGCGCCCGGATGCGGGCGGCCGGTGGGTGGGTGACGGTGGAAGCTCAGCCGTCGAGCCGAGGAGCGCCATGATCGTCAAGTTGCTGCACGACAAGGGTCTGCGAAGCGAGCACGCGAACACCATTGCCTGTCTGACCATCGGGTTGTCCGTCGCCTCATGGGTGACGTCGATGACGGTGGAACCGGCGGGCATCGACCGGGCGGACCGATGGGGCATCTTCGTCGCCACGTGGCCGGCGACCTGGTTCGGCCTCGGACAGGCTCTGGCCCGCTACGAAGACGATGACGCGCTGCACGGGGACACGTGACCGCTGGGGCCTCCAGCCTGGACCGGCCGGGCCCGACCGTTTCCGAGGGCGGACGGGCCCTGGTCGGTGCGGCGACCCCCGTCCTGGCGGCGGACACCTGCGGAGCCAAGGCGGCGGCTTGAGGGTCAGACTTCGCTGCGCCAGGAGCCTGACTCGCCATCGCGGGACTCGATGTACTTCTTGAAGTTCTTCAGGTCGCCGGTGACCTGTCGCTTGACGAGGCCGAGTTTGTCGCCGAGGTTCTCAGCGAAACCCTCGGGGTCGTAGTCCAGCTGGAGCATGACCCTGGTCTTGTTCTCCTCCAGGCGGTGGAAGGTCACGACGCCTGCCTGCTTGGTCTCACCACCGACCGTGGTCCAGGCTACGCGCTCGTCGGGGATCTGCTCGGTGATCTTCGCGTCGAACTCCCTCTCCGCACCGCCCACTTTGGCCCTCCAGTGGGTCAGGGTGTCGTTCACCTGAGTGATCTTCTCAACCCCGTCCATGAACTGGGGAACGTCTCGAACTGCGTCCACTGGTTGTAGGCGGTGCGGACGGGAACGTCGACCTCGATGGACTCTTGGACCTGCGACACGTGAGGGCCCTTCCCTTCGTTGCGGCCGCACCGGCTGGAGTCATCGGTGCGGGGGACAGGCTCATGGATTCCCCACGCCGCGCTGCTGCCCACGCCGGCGCAGTCCATGACCCCCGAACGGGTTCCCGAGCCGGCTGCGCAGCAGCTAGGCCAGCCTGCCGCCGGCGGAACTCACCGAAGCCTTCCGCCGGCTCATCGGTAGCGGCGTCTGTGGTCGCGACGACCGAGGCTGCTACATCGACTTTGCCCTGTCCATGCGGCACACGCCTGATCAGGTCTCTTCTTGCAGACCGGCCAAGAGATGGTGGCGTGCAGAGTTCGCGGTCCTCGGTGAGGGCGTGGAGGCGGGACGGCCAGGCCGTGGTCGCACCGACCGGCGATTGTTGATGATCAGACCATCGGTGCGGGAATCACTCGTGACGAGGGGCGTTCTTCGCCGGATTCAGGTGATTCATCGCGAAGGCGCGCTCGTCGGGATGTCGTGCCAGACGCGCCATCACCCAGGCGGTGTTCGCGTCCATGTCGGAACAGGAGCCGGCCGCCAGGCGGCGAGCCTGCCACGTCGTCCGCGGATCGAGCACCCAGCGCCAAAGCCACGTCGACAGCCGCACCCGGCCCGCACCGGATACCGTCTCCCCCACCGGAGCGGGCACGCTGTCAAGACTCTGGTCGAGCCGGCCGGGCTCATGGGGTGTAGTAGCGGTCACGATCGCGAGTGTGCTGAGGAAATCGGCCCCGCATCGGCCGCCGCCCGGGTGTTCACCCGAAGGCGTGGCCCGCCCTCACCGCGGTTGACAGTCGGCGCAAGGCCCGGGAAAAGCTGAAGGCCTTCACCCACTGGGTGAAGGCCTTCAAAAGTCTGACCCCGGCCGCGTAGCGTAAGCCAGAGGCTGAACCGGGGAATCTTCCACACATGATACACCTCTGGTGTGCAGATACAACCGACAGCAGCGCAGCTCAAGCTACTGGAGCCGCTGATCTCCCGCCCACGCTTGGCTCCCTACATCGCCGCCACCACATCACCGCAGGCGGCGATGGAGCTGTATCTGTGGAACGTGCGGGTATCGGCGGCGTTCGCCGAGGTGATCGCCCTCACTGAGATCATCCTGCGCAACGCCATGGCGGACCAGCTCGCCGCCGCCTACGGAACCGCCTGGTACGCGCAGGCAGAGCTGTTCGACGACCGCACGATCCGCGGCTTCCACAGCACGTGGCGCAACATCAACATGCCGACCGACCCAAAGACGGGTAAGCCGGAAGCCAAGACGCTGCGGACCGTACCGGCCGGGAAGCTGGTGGCCGAGTCGACGTTCGGCTGCTGGGTGAACCTCCTCGACAAAGGCGGCACCCGCGGCGAAGGTCCCTACCGCAAGAACGTCGACTACGACTCCACCCTGTGGCGCAAGTCCCTGCACAAGGCGTTCCCGAACAGCGGCGGCAAGCGGACCACGGTATTCACCACCGCCAGCCACGTCCGCTCCCTGCGCAACCGCGCCGCCCACCACGAGCCACTGATCGACGGCGTCCCCCTCCCGGGCCAGACCGACCGCCGCGGCCGGACCCGCCGGCTCACCCTGACTGATGCCCACGCCGACGTCCTGCGCCTGGTCGAGTACATCGACAAACACGTCGCCACGTGGCTCGGCCAGACCAGCCGCGTGCCCGAGCTGCTGCGCACCCGGCCGTGAACGAGGCGAAACTGCGCACCTGGAAGAGTCACGCCATGGTGGAGCTGATCCTGAAGTTCATGGACACCGCGATGAAGCAGGACGACATGGTGGAGACGCTCGCCCGGATCGAGGTGCTGAACGCCGTGACGTACGAGGACTACCAGCGGGCCAAGAAGGCGCTCGCCGAAGAGAGGGCTGCCGCGGGCTGACCCGCGGCGACGGCAGCGGGGGCCCCGAACCGGCGCGCGGTTCGGGGCCCCCCTTGCGAACGGCCCAAGCAAGGCGGGCCGATAGCCAGCGTTCCCCGGGGTGTCGTGGCGATCTCTGCCCCGCCAGCGGACATGAACGGGTGACTCTCAGTGCCCCGGGAGGCCTGCGGCCTTGGCGATCACCTCGGCGTCGAAGAGGGGCTGGAGCGGACTGGGCTTCCAACCGGTGTACTGCTGGATGAAGCCGCCCTTGTCGCAGTGCTTGCCGCCCCACAACTTGTCCCGGACCGGTAGCCGGGCGAAGTTGATCCGGTCCTCGGTGACCGAGTGGACCGGCCAGGAGTAGTGAGTAAGGAAGTCCTCGCCGGTGGGGTTGTTCACGCCGAATGGTGCCCCTTCGAAGACGCCCCTGCCTGTGACAAACCAGTAGACCTTCGTCGGACCGCTCTTGCCGTACTGGGAGAACCAGCGGTTCCAAAGTTCTGAGGCGGTGATCTCCTCAGGTGTGAAGTCATCCGAGACGGGATCGCCGTTGACCTCCCAGCTCAGCAGAAGAGGAGTGGTGAAGAGGTGACCGCTCGCGCGATTCCGGAAGCGCCAGGCGGTGTCAGCCGGATAGGGCTTGAAGGTGCTCATGTCTACATCCCAGGGCGTGGTCCAGGTTCGACACAAGGTCGTTCACTCGACCGGGTCTGTTAGCCGCTGAACTCGCCGTGTCGTCTTGGCCGACGTGGACCTCGGCGATGGGATACACGACGACCGGGTGCCTGGCAATGCCTCCACCCTCACCCCGGGCTGCCGGACGCGCGCACCCGGGGCGAGGGTGGAGGTCACTGGTCGCCGTACTCCATGATCTTCCAGCCCGCGGGCGCCTCCCGGACATCGAATCCGGGGGCGAGGACCTGGTGGATGTAGACGCCCGGGTTGCTCTGCAGGTACTCCAGCGCCGGGCCGATCAGCGGGTCCTTCACGTTGTCCCACAAGATCACCGGTTCCACCGGGGAGTCGGGCAGGGAGGACGGGGCGCCGGCGAGCAGGGAGATCCAGCCGACGATCGGCGTCACGGTGATGTCCTGGTGGTCGGGGTCACCGAAGGCGATGCGCCACCCGTTGGTAGCGGCGGCGAACGGCAGGGGTGCGCTGGTGTGTAGGGGCGTCGGCGTACGAGTTGTCATGCGCTCAGCTTGCGGTCCGAAGGCGGTATACATGCCGTTCCCTGAGGAATCGACGGGGGCGGGGTCGGGCGACGCCTGGCCCTTGGGGAGGATCGAACTGAACCGGTGAAGAGGCCCCGGAGCGGATGTCGAGGCCACCTGGGAACGTTCCGTCGCCCTGATCGCCCTCGCCGTGTACCGGACGCGGCTTCACCGCGCTGCACCCGATGCGGCTGACCGACCTCGAGCTGGACCGCCCGCTGCCGCGTGCCCACGTGCGCGCGAGTGGTACCCATGGATGCCGTCAGCCGCAGCGTGCTGGCCTGCTGGATGACCACTCACAAGGCCCTGACCGCCGGACACCTGAAGCTCCTTCAGGGCGGCGATGTCGCGCAGAGCTGCGGGTCACGCGCGCCCGGCCGCCCCTGCGGCGGGCAGTCCGCACCACCGGCCGGCCTGCCCGCCGTAGTGCGAACGCTGGAGGCCGCCCACCGCAAGCTCACCAGCCTCGCGCTCGGTGCCCCGATGCTCATTGAGCAGTTCTGCCCCTCTCGCGAGGAAGTCCAGTAGAGCTGCGGACGGCTGGCAGTCGCGCCGCCCGGCGCCAGGGCGGGTACATCTGTGACCCCTGCTGCAGCGGCCCGGAACGGTCACCGTGAGGTGTTCCGCCACGAGCGCCTGCGGCTCCGCGGCGAGCCTGGCGAAGACATGCTTGGATGGCGATAATCCTAGACCCGACTTAATCTGATGCTTAAGGGCCTGGTTTTCGCACGGTCTGCCCGGATCGAGGTTCTTCTCCAGGCTACGGGCCCGTTGGAATAAGGCCCAGATGTGCGGTTGCATATGTCGAGATGAGGTGTCCCCATGGCTCGATATTCGTGGCGAGCGGCAGCCGTGGCCCCGTTCGCACTGCTAATGGTTCTCGGACAGGCAGTAACGGCGAGTGCCGTTCCATCTGCTCGGACCAGCCAGTTCAACGTCCACCTCTCTGTGGACGGACGATCGACTGCGCAAGTCTTCGGCACCATAAATTGGCCAGCCGGATCCAAGAGCTTCGCAATACCCTACGCCAACCTGGCCGATCTTAATTGCGCCGATGGAAAAGGGGTCTACTTCTATATCAGAGTGAGCGGGTACTGGGATGGGGCGAAGCGGCACAATAACCAATGCAATACCACTAAGGCATTCTCGGTGTCTGCAAACGATGACACCGTGATTCGGTACATCGATATCTATTTGTGCCGAGAAGGATGGGACAGGAAGTGTTCGGCGCTGCGCTATCCCAACCCGAACATCTGAGACGCTCGGCTTGTATCGAGCGAGTCAACCGCTGCCAGGACTGTTCCGGCTGTTCGGCCGCTCGTTCAACGGAACGGAGCAGCCTACGGGCGCGATCTACGACGACGGCTGGGACACCCCGACCGCCAACATCCGCATCGGGTACGCGCCGCCGCTCGACGCACTCGCCAAGCACGGCATCCAGTTCGAGGCCGCGCCCCGCATTGCCGGGTCATCTTCACCGTGTACGAGATGAAGCGCGGCCGAGACGCTGCGGAACCGTGAAGTTCATGGTGCAGACCCTCGACGCCGTCGGCGAACCTGAGCCGCGAACTGGGGTGCCGGTAAGAACTCTGTCACCGATCCTGCTGATGCATGGTCGGAGCGCGGTCGGGCACAAGGTGCTTCGGAGGTTGATAATCATGGTTCCCCTGCTTCTTGTTCTTCTGTTGGCTCTGATTCTCTTCGGCGCGGGTTTCGCGGTGAAGATTCTCTGGTGGGTCGCTATCGCTGTCCTGGTGCTGTGGCTCATCGGATTCGTCGCCCGACCCAAGGGCGGCAGCGGTCGCTGGTACCGCTGGTAGACCGCCACGTCTGACGCAGCTCAGGCTTGGTTTGACTGTGGCCTGTCACCCCCGATCGGCGAGGGTGGCAGGCCACAGTCATGTCTCCGTCCGAGGTCTGGTTTTGCCTTTCGGGTGAAATCGGATATCGGGGGTAATAGGGCCGACAGCGGGGGCGGTCGCCGTGACGCAGCAGGGGACACTGCTCACCTCCAAAGATCGGCGGCCGTCCCAGCCCGAATCAAATCCAAGTGTGTGTAGCCGCGAATGTGGGGCATGCGAAGGTCAGGCCGGAACGCATGTTCCGCCGCACGCATATCACGAATATGAATTCGGTCGGGAATTCATTTTCCCGGCCCGTAAAGGAGTTGATTTCGGATGACCGAGAACCTGTGGGGCTACCGTGAGACGTCCGGTCGTCTGGCCGCCGACACCACCGACCTGACCGGCTACAAGGTCGAGGCCAGCGACGGTTCCATCGGCAAGGTCGACAAGCACTCCGACGAGGTCGGCTCCGCCTACATCGTGGTCGACACCGGCCCGTGGATCTTCGGCAAGGAAGTCCTCCTGCCCGCCGGCACCGTCAGCCGCGTCGACGCCGACGACAAGAAGATCTTCGTGGACCGCACGAAGGAGCAGATCAAGAATGCTCCCGAGTTCGACAAGGACAAGCACCTCGGCAACGCCGACTACCACCAGCAGGTCGGCGGCTACTACGGCCAGAACCGCCTCTGACCCGCACACGCAGTATCAGCACGGGGCGGGGCGGCAACCACACGGTTGCCGCCCCGCCCCGTCTCGTCTTGTCGGGCTCCGCCGTCCGTCGTCCTCTTCGGCCGGTCAGGCAGAGGGGCGCCGCTTGGTGCCGCCGCCACTGCCGTTCAACGGGATCAGCGTCTCCAAGTGAGCGCCCTTGACCCAGGAGCCCAGCAGATCGCGGTGCAGGGCCACGATGTCCTGGCGCAGCGCCAGGCCCAGCGCGTCCCTCGTGAAGGCGTGGCCGGTGGTGACGAACAAGGCGACGTCCGCGCCGTGCTCGAGGCGGGCGGTGCCGACGAACTTCTGCATGTCCTGTGAGGGCACACTCCGGTGCGCCGCGTACTTCTTGCATTGGATGACCAGCTTGCGGCCGTCGGCCAGGTAGCCGACAGCGTCCGCGCCCAGGTCGCCGCTCTTGCCGCTGACGACGACCCTTCTGCAGCCGTCCCGCCGGCACAGTTCCGCGACGTATTTCTCGAATTCCTGCCACGTCAGGGCGTCGACTTGCCTGAGCCGTGGGCTGCCCCCGCATCGACGGCCTGTTCGCGCAGGCCCCGGACGAGGCATGGGAGAAGATCTCGTGCGGTAACGGCGCGAAGGGACCCCGCCTCTACCACTGGGCGGCGGTGCGGCTGCCGGCCGTCGCCGAGTTCGACTACCAGGGCGAAGTCCCCCACCGGATGCGGTGGGCACTGGCCCGCCGCAGCATCCGCAAGCCCAACGAGATTGCCTACTACCTCGCTTACGCCCCGTTGGAGACCACCGTTCAGGAGCTGGTGCGGATCGCCGGGACACGCTGGGCGATCGAGGAGTGCTTCCAGGCCGCGAAGAACGAGTGCGGCCTGGACCAGTACGAAGTCCGTCGCTACGTCGGCTGGTACCGGCACATCACCCTCGCAATGCTCGCCCACGCCTTCCTCGCCTCCACAGCGCGCGAGCTCCGGGAAAAGGGGGTGGCACCAATGAGGCAGCAGGGGCAATCGAGTTCACAGTGGCGGAGGTTCGGCGACTCCTGGCAGCTTGTCGGCCCCGGCCCCCACACCTCCGTGGCCACCGAGGACGACACCACGCGCTGAGCTGGTCGAAATGGCGCCGCCAGCGCCAAGCAGTCGCCCGCCGCTGCCACTACTTGCGGCGTTATCGCACGATCGATGGACGACCCGACGAAGACCGCCCCTGACCACACCGCAGCCCGCTACACTCCAGCCGCCCAGCGAAACCCGCAGGTCAGACATCAAAATCCTGCTGGAGTACTAGCGTCCGCGCGCGCTCCGCAGCAGGCGTTCGAGGACGTCCATGCGCCTGTTCAGAGATTCCAGGGTCGCGGTTGCGATCGTCCCCCCGAGCTGCTGGTTGAGCTGATGATGGATGAGCGCGTGCGGGGTCTCCGTGATGCGGTTGAGCTGCGCGACGAGGCGTTTGATCACACGGCGGACATCTGTCTTCTGAGATGTGAGGTCCTGCTCCGGCTCGGCAGACGGCTGAACGGGAATCCTTGCCGTCGCCGTGGTCAGGAGCTTCCCACCGGTGACCATGCGGATAGCCGAGGCCATCTGCGCCGGCGTCATCGTCGGCGGAGCCCCGACGGCCGCGGCGACGTTTTTGGCGCGGATGAGCTCGTCTTCGCTGTAGGACTGCCCGCCGTAGACCGTCGAATGGTGCAGGGCCTCGCTGGAGTCAATGGGCTGCACGAGATCCAGCTGCGTGGGGCGCTGCTCTGCTCGCGACTCATGCGCCTACTCAGGCACTTCGATTCCGAGGCTCTCCGTCAGGTCGCGGAGGTCGGCACGCGGTATCGCCTCTACCGGTTGAGGTCATCTGGGACGAGACCGACCAGGAGAACGGTGTGTTCGACCGCCGTAAAGGCTTCTGTCGCGTAATCAGGACATCTCACCGAGGCCCACCCGAACTGCCGATCGCCGTGCACCAGCAGCCCACGGGAATGACCGCATCCGATCAACTGCCCATGATCCAGGATCCGTTCCATGCCGAGAGGCAGTGATGCGAGCGAGCACTCCGGACACGGTAACGCCACCTCAGCCTGTCCGGAAACCACGGCCATGACCCCTTGATCACTTGAGGGCGCCTTATCTCACCCATATGGTCATTTCCGATCGCAGCGGTGAACAACCACAGCAGGGGACACAGATGGAAGACGAGCGAACAGCCGGGGTAGTCCTGGCGATTGCGGGCTTCAACGCGGCCCTGACCATTGCAGCAGCCGTAGTCACCTGGCGTGACGGCCCCACTCCGTGGGCGGCCGCTGCCGCGAGTTCCGTACTCGTCTTCCTCGTGCTTCTTCGCAAGCGCTGATGGTCGCGATCCGTGCGAGCAACTTTCACATATCCGTGATCAAGAAGGAAACGCTCCCTTGAAGCTCTCCTATCGCATAGCCACCGCCGCCCTGGCCGGCCTGGCCCTCGTCGGCACAACCGCAGCGCAGAGCCACGCGTTCGCCCCTTCGGCCTTCACCTCGGCTTCCTTCGCAGGCGATGTCTCGCCCGAAACCGCCGCGCTGGCCAAGAACATCCAGGCACTTCAGAGCCAGTCCTCCGTGATCGACGGGGAGCGGGCCAAGACATGGGTGCACAGGGTCAGCGCAGATGTGGACGGCAAGAAGATCACTGCGCACCTCAAGACCGGCTCGTCCCTGGTGACGGAGGGCGCCACCGTCTACAAGTTCAAGAACGGCAACACCCAGGTCGCCATGCCCATCAGCGGCCAGGTCGTCGGCGCGAGCCTGAACGCGGTGTACGACCCGTCCGGCAAGTTGATCGAGACGCTGGAGATGCAACTCGTCCATGACGACAAGACAGGCCACGCACAGGTGTGGCGCAACGGCGCCCTCACGGCCGACAAGATCATCAATGCGGCGAACCTGCCCAAGGATCTGAGCGTCAAGCAGCCGCAGCTCTCGGCCTCCGGCTTCAGCTGGAGCAAGCTGAACAACTGTCTGGCCAGCGCGGGCATCTCGTCCTGGACCCTTGCGCTGATCGGAACCGCGTGTGCCGCCGCCTGCGTGGGAACCGCCGGCGCGGCCTGCGTACCCTGCATCACCGCCGCTGGAGGGCTCGGCGCGGGCACCGTGTGGTTCTGCATCGGTAAGGCAACCACCTGATAGGCCCCACACCAGAGCAAGACCCACGGCCGTTCGCCCTCAATCGCAGTGAGGGCGAACGGCCGCACGCCGTTGAACCAGGTTAACCGCGCCCATCCAGCTCCTCCAAGCACAGAGCCGCACCACCGCTTGTCAGCGTGAAGTCGCCTGAGCACCCCGACCTCAATGCCGCCGTCGACGCCCAGCACGATTCTTCGTGCCCGGTGAGCTGGGGGTCTACCGACACCCAGCTCACCGGGCAGCTGACCGAACGTGTCCTCCCCCTCACCTGCCCCCTGCCCGCACCGTCCCCCGAGGCCGGCCCCCCGTAGCCGCGGGGGCCCCGCCTTTCCCCTTCCGGAGTACAGCGTGGTGCCGGCCCGGCTAGGTTCATGATCAGTCCGCGCCGTTATGGGTGCGTGGGCCAGGGCCGGTTTCCCGCGCTCTGGGTACAGCCGGACCGCCTCCGGGCCTCGGCATCTTGTGGGATGCCGAGGTCCGCGTTCTCTGCCTCCCGCTGGCGTCTGCCGGATCGGGCGTCAGGGGAGGGATGATGCGGCGTTGCATTCGCGGCAGGTGACGGCGCGTGGCTGTTTGAGGGCGTCGAGGGTCTGGTCGAGGTCGAGGGGTGTTCCGCCGGGCTGGCATCCGATGACGTGGATCAGAGTCGCTCCGGGATGGCCGGGCCGGTGGGGCAGCTCCTGCACCGTCCACGCCTGCCGACCACCGACGAAGGCAGCGGGCGTGCCGGCCGGCCGGGTCGGCACCCTGCTGTAGTCACCACCTTCAAGGGGACGTACGTGGCCGGCGCCCAGCCACACGCGGTGCTCGACCGGCTCCTGCCGGCCTTCGGCCCCGGTCCCCCAGACGGTGACCCCGACCCGGTACTCCCAGCCCGCCGAAGTCCGACGCCGCTCATACAGGAAGGCCCGCAGTTCCTGCCCGTCGGGCATGACCACGATCACCCGCGCACCAGCTCCCACCACCCGCCCCCTTCCCTCACAGAAGCCTCCAGAATGCGGTCCCGCAGTACCCCGCTCTTGCCGACCGCAGCACGGGACGCGATCTCAGGGACACGGACGGCCGATCAGGACGTCGCTTCTGGCTGATGTGCCATGTCGGGTTTCCTAGGGCGCACCAGCGGCGCTCGTTGGAGAGCAGCGGTTCTCGCCCGGCGGCTCCGGTGTGCAGCGATGCCGTGATCCGCTGGCTGGCTCGCGAACAGGAGCGCGGCCAGTTGTCCGATTTTGCGGTCCAGGTCGAGGGTGATGCGGTGGCGTTCCCGGCTTCGGATCGCGGCGATCGAGTGTGTGCTGATGTTCAGTTCTCCGGCCAGGAAGCTGGTCGGCCATCCGCGTTCGGCGAGGTCCTGCAGGCTGGTGGCGGCCCTGTCCGCACCCACCAGCCCCGGCAGAAGATGGTCACGGCGAAAGACGCTGGTCAGGGGGATCCCAAGGATGGCGTCAGCCGTGGCCCGGTGTATGCGGGCCGGCCGCTGCCCTTCCGGGCGGAGCAGGCGTCGTATGAGGGTGACGGCGACGCCTGAGATCTCGGCGATGTCTGCGGCCGACAGGCCCGTCTCCTGCAGCTTGTAGACGTGGGTGCTGGCGTCGGCGGAGGAGATCCGGGCGGGTCGGCCGGCCTTCAGGTCTTTGGTGCGCCGGGCGCGGTCCCGCCGGGCTGCGGCCATGCACTCGGGGCGTGTGCAGCCGTAGTCGGCGCACGAGGGGCTGCCGTGCCGGACCCGCGACCGTACCGGCTTCCTGCGGATCCTGTCCGCAGGACTCGGACCGGCCGCCACCGGCGCGGGAAGAGGTATCGAATCCATACCCGGCTGATTCTGCCTGATTATTCGAGACCGGCCCTCTACGGCGGGGATCTCTCAGCGTGTGGGGGCGCTTGTCCCACGCAGTCCAGCGGGGCGCCTGCTGGTCCTGCTCCCGTTGGCGTACGGCGAGCGCTATGTCCTGGGCTCTGCAAGAGCCTCAGCTACGCCGTTCGGGTTCAGTGAGTCCGGCCGGGTCGATTGCGAAGACGAATGAGGCCTCGACGCGGGCCCTCGCGCCGGGCAGAGCGATCGTCTTCTCGGTGTACCGGCCGTCGACGAGCTCACTGACGATCAGGTGCGGGGCGGGGTCGAACTCCCCCTGGGCGTGCAGATGCTGCTGCTCGGCGCGCAGGGCCTGAGCCTCGACCTGTTGATCATGCTCAGGGTTCTAGCGGGATCCCGGCCGGTCTGGCAGGGGGAATCTGGGCGACTCACCCGGCCGGGCGGCCGGATTCACCGAAAAAACGGCACTCTCCCAGTGCCCAGGCTGCTGGTGGTCCGATGGCCCGTGAGCACGACGGGCGTTCAGGAGGGGCGTTCGATCTCGGCACTTCAATGATCTTGTACTGGTGCCGGTTAGGACTTGGTGGGCGCGTTTCTTGCGGGTGGCGGCTGTGGTCCCGGACCGACATCCCCGGGAACCACAGCCGCCGCACTACGGTTGCCACCAGCCCTTCTAGACCTCGACGACACACGCTGCAGCGTGAGAGCGCATCAGACCTCGCGGTCGTCCTGATTAGCCGGGCGGCGACGGTGCCATGCCCGTAGAGCAGCAGCGCAAGCAGCCACAACGGCCGCAGTGACGAGCTGTGCAGGCAGTTCAGTGAGAAGACTGCGCGCAATCAGGTCGATGGAGTGGGTGAGCCGATCAAGCACCATTGGAACTCCAGTACGGATGGGTGCCACCCCAAGGCAGCGACCGTGGATATGTGATCGCCAGCCTTCAACAGCCAGCGCACTCCCCACAGTTCATCTGCTGTGATAGACGGGTCTAGTTGTCCGGCTGTGGGACCGTACAAGTCTGAACAACATCTGGTTGTCCGCTTTCGGGTCAGGGGGAAGAGTTGCCAAAGGAAGGACAGCGCCGGACACGTCCGTGGGGAGCGCTGCGAGGTGGGACCAAGGAAGCCAACGATCTGGCACAGCTGCTGCGAGAGTGGCTTGATGCGACTGACATGCGGGTCGACGACGTCCTGACGGAACTCAAGCCAGAACACTTCACCAGCGGCAAAGTACCCAGCCGCACGACGGTGTCCGACAGGCTGGCCGGTATCGGGCTCAAGACAGACTTCGTTGAGGCGATCGCGGACATCTGCTCGAATGACGCCACGATCCGCGAACGGCTGCTAGCCCAGGTCCGCTCTTTGCATAAGCGAGCCGCCACAAGCGAACTACGCAAAGAAAAATCAGACAGCCAAGGCCACGGCGAGGTGAGCGACGGCGCTGCGCTCACCAGGGAACTGGTCACGGTCCAGAGGAGATCCCTTCAGATCTCTGACAAGCTGATGCGCGCTCTGGAGCGCGCCCAGGAGCTTGAATGGGAACGAGGCAGCGCCAACCAGATGGTGCTGCTCTTGCTGGCGATGGTCGACAAGCTGCAACGTGACATCGCAGCCCTGGCGCGCGAACGAGACCATCTTCAGACCTCCCCAGCCCTTCCCCAGACCTCCCTGGACCACGTACGCACACAGTTGGCCAAGAGTGAGCAGCAGCGGGCAACCGCGGAGTCGGAGCTGGAACGTGCACGCGCAGAACGCCACAAGGCCGATCGACTAGCCGAAGACGCTGCCGCACAGGTCCGAGCCCTCACCGAGGAGCTGGATCGTCTCCGCGCCCAGGCCCCGAATCTCAACACAGGGACGAGTCCCGTCTCTACACCACCTTCGATCCTGGAGGAACCGCTGGACACCACCAGCAGCATCGACCAGGCCCTTGCGAAGGCTGCCCGTCATCTGGATGACAGGGCCGGGCGACTCGACCATCTCGCCGACGAACTGTATCTGGACAACTCGCCGGACAACTCCGTGACCAGCGAAGAAGAGCTGGACATGTCGTTGCCCCCGGTCAATGTATCCAACACCGTTCAGGTGCTGCGCGTGGACAACGGAACGCTCAGCGACGCGATCAAACTCGGCACCGGCGATGACACCGGACCCCGAGTCCTCCAGCAGCGTACGGCCTCCGCCAGCGAAGAAGACGCAGTCCGGCCGGCGTCGTTCAGCGCAACGCCTGTTGCCGCCGGAGCGATGGCGAGCCGACGCCTTAATGTTCTCGTTCTCGACGACAACGCCGTCATCGCACTCGCATCAATTAACGCTTTCGTCGCCAACTTGCCCGGAGACAGTGGCAGATTCCATTTCAGCAGCCTGGCAAACCCGGCAGGCCTTGAAATTCATCTCGATGCCCATCCGGAGATCGACGTGGTCCTTTCTGACGTCACCTTCGAGCGATCCGAAACCAATCGAGAACTGACCTGCTTGTCTGCTTTAGATATTCTGATCCGACGCAACGGCCCTAAGGTCATCGGATGCTCCAGGCCTCAGGTCAACGCAACCCTTTTCCCGTTTGCGGTTTGCCAGCTATTTCCCCCATCCCAGGAACAGGTCGTCGTTGGCTGGACCTACAAGGATGATCACCCTGAGTACGGTTATCCCAAGATGATCCGCATTCTGGATGCGATCTCCTCCAATCAGCGCCTGCCCCGACCGGACACCCTGCTGAGCTACATGGCCAGGGGTAATGGGAGCACTGGGGGATTCATCAGGACCATCCTCGCCAGTCGCGCGGACGTAGAGCTATGGCAACTGATGTCGATTACCCATCAGAGTGCGAAAGATCTCGCGACGGCCGCCAGAATGAGCTCTAGCGCGATCCACACGCGCTTGGACCGCTATTTTCATGCGATCCTTGAATTCGAGTTCACCATGGAAAAAGATGGTATCTTTCCCTTCGGTGGCTCGGATTTCCTCAACCTGCCCCGTCGCAGCCCGGGTGATGTACCTCATCCGGCGCCCCGACGGCTGGTCATCGAAACCTTTGCGCAGATCCATCAGAATTTTTTCCAGGCCCCCGAGCTGCCAGGTCTCGTTAAGCAGCGTGAAATATCGCCGGCGCCTTTGAAGAAGAGGCGATTGCGTGACCGGTAGTGAGGCGGCTCTTGTCGCCGGGTTTGTAGCAGCAGAAGGCGGCGACCGAGGTCCGCGGCGCCCACATGGGAAGACCACGGCACCGGCGTACGGGAAGAGCAGCGCCGTGCCCTTCCTCGGCGCAGCCGCGAGCAGGTCATGATGATCCGTGCCGCCCGGCTGGCTGAATACGACGCCGGAGACCGAGCGAGTCAAAGACGTCTGGGACATGTCCGTCTTCGGGCACACGGGAGCGGTCCTGTTCACCGCGATCACCCAGAAGCGCTGAGGGAGGCGATGAAGATCCGGTTTACGACGAACTGCCCCGGCAGCGGAACAACAACGCCGTCCACCACGCCCGCGCCATTTTCTCCGCCGTCGCGATGCTCTCGGAGATCCTGCGCCTGCAGCGCCCCGGCCGTGCCGAGGTGCCGGCGCTGTGGGGGCGGGCCGACATCGTGGAGTACTGCAACCGCATGGGCCACCTCACCGCGACGGGTAAGCAGAGCGCGTCGCGCCGACTGGCCTGTACCCGGTTGATTCGCCGAGTCCTGCTCCGCTTCCGCACCCTGGGCCTGGCCAGCCCCAGCGGTGTGCTGGAGGGGATGCCGGTCGACTTCGCGACCTGGCCCGAGGACATGCCCGATGAGCCGGAGGACGCCGAGGTCGGCCGCGACCTAACCGAAGCGGTGATGCACATCCTGTGCTCCCACCTCGACCGCCTGGAGTAGATAAGAGGAGAACACCCGGCTGCTGGCCAACCCGCTCGCATCGCCCGAGGACATCGAGGACCTGGACGGCTGGACCCTGCACCGGATGCGTCACTCCGCGCTTACGCACGACGCCGAGGGCGGTACCTCCACCCCGATGCTGCTCGCGCGCTCCCGTCACGCCTCGGTCCGCTCCCTGGAACGGTATGCACGCCCCGGAGTGGACGCAGTAGCGGCCCACGTTGCGGCACGGGATCCGGCTGCACGACGGAAGCGCTGACGGGCCGTCTGCGTCACTCCTTGGCCCGTTGCCTGTTTCGGGCGTATTCCGGTTGCCCTCCTGGATGGCTGGCGCAAGTCCGGGGCCCAGCTCGGGGGCGGCACCGGATGCTATTGCTTTCCGCTGCCCCCGGACAGGGCCGGCGACGCCGAGCCTCAGCCGGGGGTCCTGCTTCTCTTGGCCGGTTTGGCCGCGGTCTTCACCACTTTTCGGTGAGTGCGTCGAGGGGGTCTTCAACGTGGGTCCGGTTGACGCGGTCAGCGGCTGCGATGGCGTCGGTGATCCAGGCGCGGGCGCGCGGGGTGCTGCCGAGGCGGGTGGCGAGGGCCGTGGTGATGTCCTTGAGCCGGCTGTCGCGGTTGAAGACGTCGAGGACGAACTCGGCGAGCGGTTCGAAGTCGCCGTCCTGTGCCTCCTGGACGGCGGAGGACATCGTGGAGCGTATGCGGTAGATACCCGCGGCTTCCTTGAGGCCCCGCCAGAACCGGGCGTCTTCGTGGCCAGGGAGGTCGTTGAGGAGGGCGGCGAGCTGCTGCTCGTCATCGGTCATGATCGTCTCCTTTGCATCAAGGCGCGCTGGCCCCTTCTGGGTGGGAAAGCCTGCCGAGGAATCCTTCGGCGTCGGGGCCGCGAGGTGGGTCAGACCGGGTCACTGTGATGGGAACCGGAGCTTGAACTGGGTGGCTCGGGCATGGTGTGGGTGACCGCCTGGCGAGCAGCGTTGACCGGGTCCAGCCTTGCAGGTAGGGCACGTGATGTCCGTGACCCGCCATTCGGTCCGTTGCGCCGGTGATGGTTCAGTTCGGGGTTTCCGTATGCCGATGACGAGGCGTAGGCGCTCGTCATGGGGGAGCTGCCGGTGCCGTCCGTTGCCGATGCCGTCGTCGTTGAGACAGGCTTTGCCGATCTTGGCCAGGCACCTCGGACAGGTCTGCGCGTACCAGGAGCGGCGCTCCACCTGCTCATACAGCGGGAGTTTTCGCTTCGTGACCGGCCCGCGTGAAGCTGGCACCGGCTTCGTGTGAATGTTGTGGGCACGTCGCCTGCCGACCTCCGTTCGGGTCCTCCACGCCACGAACTGCTGACGCTGATCGGCATCGAGCAGGTTGCCGGCAGCGGAGACCGCCCGCTCGAGGTCTCTCACCAGGCGTCGCATCGTCTTCCATGGCTGGCCGGGTCCGTTGCGCTCTAGGGTCTTGAGGAGCTCCCGCGCGCGTTCGGCTTCCTCCTTGGCGTGCAGGTGCTTTTGCTCGGCACGTAGCGCCTCGGTCTCGGCCTGCTGCTGCCGGGCGGAGTCGGCCAGGAAGGCGCCCGCGGCGGCCACGCTGGCGGCTTCGGCGTCGGTGCGGTGGTGGCTCGCGGTCCCGTTCACCCACACCACGAATCGCTTGGTGGCGACGGGGTCGCGTGCGTCGACGGCCTGATTCAGGCGGAGGAAGAGCTCCTGCCGGGCCTCGGCCTGCCCTTCGATCCACTGCCGCGCGTCCTTCACGACAACGGCGAGCTGGCCGTCAGGCTCGCCCTGAAAGCGGGCCAGGGCCTCGATCTCGTCACACAGCCTGGCCACCAGGCCCACCGCCTCGACCTTGCGCGCATCGGCCAGCCGCTTGAGCAGACCGAGCGCCTGCACCTGGGCGTCAGGTTCCTTCCTCCTTGCCTTCACCTGCGCCCACTGCGAGGTCGGGCGGGTCTTCCGGGAGCGGATGATCCGCTCGACCGCCGGCGTCGACAAGCCGCGCTCGGTCATCTCGCACTCGTCGAGTTCGAACCAGTCGGTGGGCCGCATGAACGCTTCCGTGCCGATCCGGACCTGTCGGCTGGTCCCGACGCTGTCCAGGCGGATCCGGTGGACGTACCAGCGGTCGATCAAGGTGTCCCGGTCCACGGGCACCGACAGCCCCAGCACCGGCTCACGCCCGTCCTCGCCCCAGACTGGCGCGACCGCCTGGTCCAGGTGCACACGCAGCCCGCGCTCCTTGAACCGGATGTCGAGGACCGACCCGATCTCCGCTCCGTCCGGCCGGGCGAAGTCGAAGTGGACCTGCCCCTCAAGGCCAGCCGCCGTGCGAAGCCAGGCGGAGGCCGCGGCCTTCACGTACAGATGGTCCGCGCTCGCCACGCCGCGATCCCGCCGCCCGCAGAGCCCGTCCGTGCCTGGGTGGTTGAGTCGGCCTGGAGCGCGGTGCAGTGGTTGCCCGCTGTCCGTTTCTCCAGGCCGCTCGCCGAACCCGGCGTGCCCGTTACCGAGCACCGGGCTCTCCACAGAATCGCCGTGGACGTGATTCAGGCAGCCTGAGCCCAGGGGTTGGGGATGCGTTCGCCCCTGTAGCGGTACCGAATGATGATCACCGCTGCTGGGTTGAACATCTCGATCCCGTCCGCCGCGATCGGCTTCCATGTCCCGGTGGGACCGGTGAGCCAACGGCGGACGTCCTTCCACGCCCAACGATGCCGATGGCGCATCATCCGAACGATCCGCCACCAGATGAACTGGCGCAGATGTGCGAACGCCCGGCTTGCCACGGCATGTCGGAAGTAGGCGGTCCAGCCGCGCACGAGTCGATTGATCCGCTCAAGCACGTCCCTTAGGTCTTGCTGTGACGTCCTGGGGGTCATAGTCCGGATCTTCGCCTTGACCGACTTGAGAGGCCGGTCAGCGACGAAGGTGTAGACGTACCACTTATCCGTTCCCCTCTTGCGTCCCCACCGGATGTGGAACCCAAGAAAGTCGAACCCCTCTTCCATGTGCACTACCCTGGTCTTGGCCTCGGAGAGCCGTAGTCCCAAAGGTTTGAGCACTTGGCTGATCTCCTCGCGCAGCCCCTCGACATCGCCTGCGGAGTCACCCCTTAGCAAGACGACGAAGTCGTCCGCGTAGCGGACGAATCGCCAAACGGGGAGCCCCTTCCAGACACGACGCCGGCGCCTCATCTCGGTCGACATTGCCTCTCCTGGCTTCCACGGTGCCGTCATATGCTCATCGAGCGCAGACAGTGCGATGTTGGCCAATAGCGGCGAGAGAATGCCTCCCTGCGGCGTTCCGCTCCGCGTTTCTGAAACTGTGCCGAGTTCCGTAAGAACCCCGGCTTTCAGGAACGCTTTGATGAGCCGCAACACGCGCTTGTCCTTGATCCTTCCACGGACCCGTTCCATCAGGGCTGAATGGTCGATGGAGTCGAAGCATGCTTCGATATCGGCATCCAGCACCCACCGGTATCCACGGGTGCCGTAAAAGTGGATCTCAGCAATCGCGTCGTGTGCGCGCCGCTCGGGTCTGAAACCATATGAGACTGGTTCGAAATCTGCCTCAAAGATAGGCTCCAACACGAGTTTCAGCGCTGCCTGGACAACCCGATCCGCCACCGTGGGGATACCCAGGCGGCGAACCTTTCCAGAACCGCCCGGCTTGGGGATCTTGCGCTCCCTAACCGGTTGCGGCCGAAACTCACCCGACTTGATAGCCGAGCGAAGATCCTCCAGGAACCGCGACACCCCGATCTCTGCTTCGATGCGTGCGGGCGTCAGCCCGTCCGTCCCAGCAGAACGGGCTCCGCGGTTGGCTTCGACCCGCCACCACGCCACCTTCAGCGTGGCCGGGTCATGCACGAGGTTGAACAGGTCGTCGAATCGGCGGTCCTTCTGGTCCGCCGCCCAACGGTGAAGTTTGGCCTGCATCTCCGATACCTGCTGATTTGAACTCGCGGGGAGTTCCTCCAGCACGGCATCGCCATTCGGCGGTGCATCTTTCGGCATTGCAGTCTCCACTCCTTCCTGATTCTGCTGCCGCCCTTCGCCATGTGACCGGCTTTCCCGGCCTCGGACTACTACGGCGGCTCCGCCCCGTCCAGACCCGTTCGACTGACGGTGTGCCCAGCCTCAGTTCCGCACTGGTTGTGCGGGCGAAGGCGAGGGCCTGGACGGTTCCCGTGTTCACTTGCATTCGATTGACGGATTAGGCATCCAACTTTGCCCCCGCGACATCGCCGTGACTACCCCGCAGCACTTCATCACGGCCTCCCCTTCGCTGCACACATATAACTCCGGGAAGTTCTCCACTCCACGACGGGAGCGGGTCTGCGTCGCCTCCGGCCCAAATCCGCCAGTTTAGAGCCGGTGCCACTTGTAGGAGCGTAAGACGCTGGTTCCTCTCGTATACCTTTCCGTCTCGCTTGCCGGACCCGCCCTATCTGGCAGTGCTAGGACGTCCCGGCTTTGTCAGGGCTGCTCCCGCCTTTCTCGGCACCTCCCGAGTCAGGCTGCCCTCAGCTTCGCTATCCTGCTGCGACAGAACAGCGGTGGTGGTCTTTCACCACCACTCGAATACAAGCGCCTCACGGCGCACATGGGCGAAGTGACAGACGCGGTCCGTGTACAGCTTCGTCGTGAGCTGCCCGCCGCAGCCGCCGAGCAGCAGCCCGCACCAGAACGTGTCCTGGTCGTAGTGCCGGCGGAAGGCATCCAGCTCGATCGCCTCCAGCGGCAGCATCAGCGGCTCCTCCGAATCCGCACCGCCCAGAACCGCCGTCTGGATCTGACGGTTGTCACCCCGCACGAACCCCACCCTCCGTCGTATCAGTTCACCGGCTGCGTGATCACAGCTCGTCGCGCATACGCCGTTCCTCCCGCTGCCGTCGGCGCGCGTGGGCGACCTGGGCGCTGAGCCACTGCGTGTACACCTCCTCGGGATCCCGGTCCGACCCCGCCAACATCGGGAGGAACGCGACGACCTGGGAGACGAGGACCGTGATCACGTCGGCGGCACCTTCAGGACCGCGGGCCAGGACCAGGGTGCGGGCGGTCTCGTCAAAGAGGTCGAGCGCGGCCTCGTCGCCGAGGGTCAGGGCCAGGCGGTCGGCGAGGAAGTGCCTGACCATCACAGCGGCATCGGCGAGCGACTGGTCAACACGGAACTCGGCGGCCGCCGCACGGCCCGCCGCAAGGACGGGCGGGAGCTTGTAGGACAGGTCCAGCTCCGGGGCGAGTCCTTCCTTGCGCCACTGCTCGTACGGCGCCGGCCCTGCAGCATCCCGGCGCGCCCGGTGGTGATCGGTGGGATGCCCGGAGGATGTCCGGCAGGCACGGCCGACAGCCACCTTGCAGGACGGGCACTCAACCCGCCGGTCCCAGGCCCGAGCCAGGCGCACCAGCTCCCCTGAGCGCGCCCGCTTATGCCAGGGCCCCCAGCTCTCCCCTGTCACCACTCCCCCAGCCCCCTCCCGCCGCTCACCCCGAACGGACCCTGGAACCTCCACCGGCCACCTCCTCAGGAGACCGCCGTCCACTCATTCTTCTCCGCGATCTGCCCAGACCGCAGCCGAAGCGAAGGCCTTCTCCCCCAGCGCCTGACCGCAGCGAACCAGACGCGACAAGATCGCCACCCAATGTGCGCACGAAGTCGTCGGGGCGCAGCGCCGTGCACTGAGCTCGCTGATCCCCCTCGCTCTCGTGCTTGCGTACCCGTGCCGGGGAGCCGGTCTGGCCCAACTCCGGTATTCGCGGGCGGGAGGTGCGCCCCGCTGTCACCCACGCGGTCCGTGGGGGTCACCTGCCGGCGGCGCGCGAGCCCTTCGCCGCGGTGGACCGGGAAACCGGTCTGCGCGGTCAGGCCGCCGGGGTTCTTCGCGCCGGCGGCCTGGACCCCCGGAGGCCCCCGGCGGGGGCATGGATGTGTGCCGGCCGCCGGTGCTCATTCTGGTCTTCTTCCGCCCATGCTGATCGTCTTCTCTTCCAGCATGGGCGGAGCCGGTCCCGGCCGCTATCGGGTCTTCCCGGGGACTTGCTCGTTGACCAGCACGGACGGCGCTTTGGACAGGGGTGCCGGTGGGAGCAGGGAGTGGGAGATGACGGTAGTGGCCGCCCCGGAGGTCCGGGCCGCGCAGCGGCAGATCGTCGGCACGATCAATGCGTCCGGCAGGCTGAACGCCGACGGTCTGGCGATGTGGCGGGAGGTCAACTGCGGAGAGTGGAAAGCCACCGCCGCTGATCTCAGTGCCGACCTGGACCTGCTCCAGGTCCCGTACATCATCGTGACCGCCTTCCGCTTCCCGCTCGCCACCGCCTCCAGCAAGGCGATGCGTGAGGGCGAGGAGGTCCGCATCCCGCGTAAGGACCTGGGCCACCTGTTGCCGTGGATGCCGTCGCTGGAGCAGGTGATCGCCGACATCCCCGAGGACGCCCCGCGCTGGGCCTTCACCGTGTTCCAGCCTCGGGCCGACGGGATGGCCATCGCCGGGCTGGCCCTGTCGGCGGAGTGGCCCTCCTGGTCGAAGAAGCAGGCCCGCGCCGCCCGGCTGGTCTGCGCGGAGTGCGACTACGACCTACGCGACAAGGCCGAGGACCGGGCGCCGTTCGACGTGAGGCTGCCCGAGCAGCCCAAGCGCCGGCGACTGGTGTGCGGGAAGTGCTGCAACGACGCAATCGACGAGATGGAGCGCCTGGCCACGCTCGCCGGAAAGTCGTCGTGACGGCCGTCGAGCCGGAGACGGACCGGCTGCTAGTCGCGGAGCTGGTGGGACTGCTGAACGACGCCGAGCACTACAACTCCCGCAAATCCACGACCGACAGCCGCCTGGACTATCTGGAACGCCGGACGGCGCTGCTGCACCGGCTGGTCGACGCCGTCGGTGACGAGTCCTCCCGCTACCTCGCCCAGGATGCCGAGGACCGCGCCGAGGACCTACGGGCCATGGCCTCGGCCCTGGCCCGGGAGTGCGGGTACCCGCCGCCCGCACCGCGTCGGTCGCGGTGAACGCTCAGGCGCCGAGGAAGAGCTGAGGCAGCCCGGCCGCCATCTCCAGCGCCGCCGAGTAGTTGGCCCGGGCCCTGTCTGGCGTCTCACGCCCAAGCCGCTGACCTGCGACATGACATCGGCGTGAGATTGCGGCTGAGAAAATGACACGAAATTTGAGACCCTATACTGCGACATCAGGTAAGCGCCATGTCAACGTAGCGGGAGTAGTTGCCCTGGAAGGCGACCGTGCAGGTCGCTGTGGGGCCGTTCCTGTGTTTGGCCACGATCAGGTCAGCCTCGCCGCCTCGCGGTGACTCCTTCTCGTAGGCGTCTTCACGGTGCAGCAAGATTACAATGTCTGCGTTGTCCTCGAGCGCGCCGGAGTCGCGTAGGTCGCTGATCAGGGGCTTCTTGTCGGGGCGTTGTTCGGGGCCGCGGTTCAGCTGAGAGACAGCTACAACGGGAACGTCCAGTTCCTTGGCCAGGAGCTTCAGGCCCCGGGCGATTTCGGAGATCTCCTCATAACGCGAGGAGAAGGGGCGTGTGCCGTAGCTCAGCAAGTGCAGGGCGTCGACGACGATGAGCGCGATGTCGCGTTCGGCACGCAGCCGCCGGGATTGAGCCCGCACGTCGACAAGTGTCGAGTAGGCGCCGTCCTGGATGAACAGTGGAGCGGCCGACACCTCGGGCATGCGTCGGGCGATGCGCACCCAGTCGTTGTCGCCCATCGTTCCGGATCGCATGGCGTGCAGTTCCACGCGGGCCTCGGCGGACAGCAGCCGCATGGCGACCTCGTTTCGACCGGCCTCAAGGGTGAACAGGACCGAGGGGAGGTTGTTCTTGATGGAGGCTGTGCGCAGGAAGTCCAGGGCGAGCGTTGACTTGCCCATCGCCGGCCGGCCTGCCAGCACGATCAACTGGCCGCCCTGGAGTCCGCCGGTGAGGGCGTCGAGGTCTTGGAAGCCGGTCGGGACACCGGGAAGTTGCCCGCCGCGGCTGCCGATTATCTCGATCTCGTCGAGGGCTCCCTCCATGATGTCGCCGAGTGACAGGGCCGGGCGCAGGGAGGACGGCCTGATCGTGGCGGCGAAGACCTCTGCCTGCACTTCGTTGACGATCTCGTCCACGTTGTCGGCCGTGCCGGCGGAGGCGAGTTCTTCGATGTGGCGTGCCGCGGCCATCATGCGACGCAGGGTGGCTGTTGCCAGCACCCGCTCGGCGTAGCGGGTGGCGCCTTTGCCGCGGGTCGATTGCTGTGCCAGCTCGGTGAGGTATGCGACGCCGCCGACCTGTGCGAGGGTTCCTTGATCGGCCAGGACTTGGCGTACGGTCATGGTGTCCACGGGTTCCCTGCGGCCGTAGACCGCAAGGATGGCCATGTAGATCGACTCGTGGGCTGGCCGGTAGAAGTCGTAACCGTGGAGGATCTCCACTACATCAGTGATCGCATCCGTGGAGACGAGCATCTCGCTGAGGAGGGCGCGCTCTGCGGTGAGATCGTGTGGTGGTTGGCCTTCGGGGTGTTCCTGGTCGGTGCTCAATGGTTCCCGTCCCCCGCTTCCCCTGATCACGGATGGATCAGCTTAGCGATCAGCACGGATGTGGATGGCGCCTTCCGAAAGTCCCCGATCCGGCATGACCCGACGACGATGGTTGTTCCGGCAGGACGCCTGACGATCAGTACTCGCCTTCGTCTGCCGTTCCCCCGCCTTCGCCATGAGCGAGTCTGCCTGGCGCCGTCTCGCGACTTCTTGATGCGCGGCGAGCGCGCGGCGGTAGCCCGCAGACGCCGTTTCCCGCGTTTTCACCGGATCCGTGGCTGCGGCTGCCGGGACCACCGGAGCGATGTCGACCCGCGCGGGTGCGGGCACAGCGCCTGGCTGCAGGATCCTCAGGGCTCGTACGACGGTGCGGCCTGCCGCCTTGTTGGCGGCCTCGATGACGCGGGTCTGCTCCAAACGCGTCTTCGTTGCCCAGGCCGACGACTCCGGGCAGACGGTGAGCCGGCCGGTGTCGGGGTCGAACGCGACGGCGGCGACGTGCCCGGCGAGGTCGGGGGCGATGGCCGCCCACCGCTCACACAGGGAAGCGCCGGCGGCCGACAGCTCCCAGGCCCTCTCCGTAATCAGTGCTCCGAGCGCGGTGCCCAGGCCCATCGGCTCGCGTTCGTCACACCGCACCGTCGCACCGGCCCGCAGCCTGCTCTTCGCTGTGCGGGAGCCGGTCTTCCTCGCGGCCTCCCGTGCGGCTCGAAGGGCGATGCGGGCGAGGTCCACACCGCTGGGCTGGGGGATCTGACTCATCAGGCCACCTGCCCGGCGAGTTCCTGGACACGGTGGATGCCGCAGACGCTGCGGGTCGGCAGCGCCCTGCGCGTGCAGGGCACTTCTCCGTCGCGGCCGTAACAGGTTTCCGGCGCCGTCGGCACCGTGCGAGCGGCGGTTACCGCGGTGGCTGGGGTCTCGGCCTCTTCGCGGCAGAGCTTGCACAGGCCGGTGTCGACGGCCCGGCCCGTCAGGAAGATCACACAACCGCAGCCGCCACACACAGCCCGCTGAGGGCCTTCAGGGTCTCGGGGCGCCGGAATCCGCGCCGAGCACCGAATGGCAGCCTCCAGCTCGCAGTCACTGCAATGCCCGGACAGGCCGGGGCGTGCCCCATGCTCAGGGCACAAGCCCTGAACCAGGCGCTGCTCGCGCCGGCGGGCGGCAACCCGGTCCTCGACAGTCTCGGCGCACAACTCGCAGGGCGTACCGGTCCGCCAGATGACCCCGGCCTCGCAGTCCTGGTGGCCGCAGCCCCAGCGGGGCAGGGCCACCCCGAGGAGCCACCGGCCCGGGTCGCGGATGTCGGCGAGCGCCACCGTGGCCAGACGGGCAGTCAGCCGGTGCCGGAGCCGGTCCGCAGCCGTGCCCTCGCGGAGCTGACGGCCCACCTCGCGAGCGATCGTCCGGACGACGAACGCGTTGGTGACCCGCTTCAGCAGCACGTGGACCGGCTCCAACACGGCATAGATTTCGGGGCTCATGGCCAGCTGCGGTCCGGTGTACGACGACCTGGCCGGCCCCCCGACCTTGCTGCGCTTGTCGCCGTTCGGCTTCGAGGAGGGCTGGCTGATCTCACCCGCGCGCAGCGCGACACCACCATCGGTTTCCGAATGCGCCTTCGGGGCAGCCGGGTTTTCCACAGCCTCAGCAGCCTCAACTACCTGTACCTCGCCTACGGCGGGTGAGATGAGTGCGCGCTCGTCATCAGGTGAGTCAGTCCTAGGTGATTCCTTAGTCGCGAGGGATCCCTCATCAAACGACAGACCCGATCCCTCACCAACCAGCGAACTACCCGCTCCCTCCACGACTCCGCAGCCAGGCTCCTGCGGGCATTCCTGGACCCTCTCCGGCTCCGAATCCGCGACCGGCTCACAGCGGGCCGTAGGGACCGTAGGGGCGATGTCGTGGGCGATGAACCGGTGGCGGCCCTGTGCGCCCGCGCGCCTCTGGACCGTCACCCACCGCGCTGCCTCCAGGCCGTCGATGACCTCACCGGCCGCCGCCGCCGAGATGGGCCGGCCAACCTTCCTGCCCGAGTAGTGGCGCAGGTAGCCCGCCAGCTCGCCCTCGGTCAGCGCGATGCCCGTCTGCTCCGCGAACGCGATCACCGCGTACGCGCGCAGCTGCCGAGGCGTGAGGTCCTCCGACGCCGCCACCGGCAGCCACACGAATCCCTCCGTCCGCGTCATCGGCCGCACCGACCGCAGCGCGGACTCACCCTTGCCGCCCGATAGGGTCCGACGCTTCGACCACAGCTCCACAAGCCCGTCCGGCCCCCGGCGGGACAGCTGTGTCATCCCCCGCTCTACCGACGACACCGACAGCCCCAGGTACGAGGCGATCGTCGAGGACCGCGCCGTGCAGCCCTCCGGACGCGCCGCCAGCGCCGCCACCTTCACATACACCGACAGCGCGACGTCCGCATAGAACGGCGACGACACCAGCCGCATCGGCACCCGCACCCGCTGCCGACGCACCGTCTGGGCAGCGTTGGCAGCGACGGGCGATACTGACGAGCGTTGAGCGGGGACCAGGGCGACGGCCGGGGCCGCCACGCCGCTCACCGGCCCACCGCCCCGACAAGATGGGAACCCGTCCCGCCACATGGGAAGCCGCCCTCGCGGACGCCACCGCCGACGCAGTTGTGGACGACCTCCGCGAGCGGGGGCACGAGCCGGGCGGCCGACTCCGCGACCGAGCCCGGCGAGACCACCCCGAAACCGCTGCTCTTGTATTTTTCTACTGGAAATCCGACTTCCGGTACGGAACGGAAAAAGAGGGATGAACCGTACGCCGATCCCGTCACACGGGACGGCCGCCGCGCCTGAACCGGGGTGAAACGGACAGGGTCAGGCTGACAAGGGGACACCACGTCGTGCACTATGAGAAACGACCTGCTCTCCATATAGCTGGACGACCGCGCCCCTCGGGGCTGGCCCACCGGATGTGTGGATGTGACGGGTACGCCCCCCTTCGTGAGAAGCGGGGCAGACACCGACCGGGTGGGGGGAGATTTCTCCTCCCCTCCCGGTACTGCTGAACCGCAACGCCCCTGTGGTGGGGGCCTGCGGGTGACGCAACTGCTAGCTACGGCTGTGGTGGCCGTGGTTAGTGGCCTGGTGTTCAGTGGCCCTGGTTAGGGGCCGGAGAAAACGAGCGGCTCGGTGAGCCGCAGCTCAGGACCAGCGGCAAACTGGGACCTGAGCGGCCGACGCGGGTGGTTAATCCGTAGTCGGTAGACGGGCCGCGCGACGGCCAGCGGATGGTTAGTTCGCTTTGTGGCGCGCGCGGCCGATGGCCTTTAGGTCATCCCGATCCCCCCTCGGAGGTCGGCGTCGGCATGCCCTCATTCAGCTGTGTGGCTTCGGGAAAACGCTCCGCGAGGCCATTGAGCAGGTGAAGGTAGACGTCGCGGTGTGGGCGCCGAGGGTGGGCCTCGCCCGACTCCCAGCGCGCGACCGCCACGCGCTTCACACCCACAACGTCCGCGACATCCTTCTGCGTGAGGCCAGCAGCAAGACGCAACTGGGCCCGCACGTGGGGTGGCGGCAGGACGTCGTCCAGGCCGTCCAGCAGGGCATCGACCTGCCTCAAGCGGTCCGGGTCGGGCATGGCGCAGCCTCTCATGATCGACAGATCTCTGAAAGATACACCACTAGGACTCTGAGAGGGAGGTGCCGTGGCCGTTCGTTCCTGCGGATCGCCTTCTGCAAGCCGGTCCCTGACTTCGGCGTCGGTCCGTCCGAGGGGCTGGTGGTCCGCGATAGGGCGAACCACGTTGTGGGGTGGAGCCCCGATCACCCTGGCTGTCCGGAGCATGTGCAGAGCGAGGCCAGCGGATGACTCCGAGATCTTGAAGCGGGCCGCAAGCTCACGTGCCGCAGGAAGGCGACTACCCACTAGACACGTGCCGTTCGTGATCTGCGAGAGGAGCGCCTCGGCGACCGGCCGCCAGAATGGATCCACTGGGCGCGACTGGCGTGCATGAACCCAGTTGGCGATGCGGTCGGTTCCGCTGTACAAGGGACCTTCGGTCCGGAGCGCCTCTGCCTCGACGCTTTCGGCCTTGGGCCGGCTGTCGTACCACCGGACGTCCTGACGCTTGCTTCACCAGATGCCACCAAAACTTCTGGCGGCGGTGATCGGCGAGGCGCTGCTGCAAGTTCATGGTGATTCCGACGTACAGCAGGCGCCCTTCGGCGTCGTACAGCCGATACACGGCTGTACGAGCCACGCTGACGCGTTTCACCGCTTACCGCCACTGAGTAGATGGCTGTTCGGCCTCTGAGCGGCGTCCGCATGCTCAGGGAGTTCGACGACGGCGACACCAGCGGACTCAAGGAGTTCAGTGCCGTCGGCGCCCGGGACGAAGGTATCCGGCTCGCGCCAGGCAGTGACGACACGAGGGATGCGGGCGTCGCGGATGAGCTGCGAGCAGGGCCGTGCGCGGGACGCACGCTTTGCGCACGGTTCTAGGGAGCTGTAGAGCGTGGCGGTGGCCAGACGGGGATCCATGGCAGGGAGCTTGGCGAGTGCAGCTTCTTCGGCATGGTCAAGGGGGTCGGACTCTCGGGAGTGACCCCGGGCGAGCTCGGTGCCGTCCTCCGCGACGATGAGCGCACCGACGGAGAATGCGGTCGTCGAGGGAGGGCACAGGGCAGCGAGATCGCAGGCGAGGGCGAGCCAGCGGTGGTCCGCGGCGTTAGCGGAGCTGCCGACGCCCGGAGCGCTCGTGCCTGACCTGATGTTCATCGGGGTTCCATGGAGATGTCCTTGGGCGCGTAGCGCAGGAGCACCACGTCGCCGATTTGCTTCGTCTCCAAGAGCCTGAGCCGGGCGGAGGGGCCACCGAGGTAGTTGGCAGGACCGAGCATCCGTACGGCATCAGACTGGCCGACGAGGAGCGGGGCGATGACGAGCTGGAGCTCATCGGCGAGAGCTTCCTCGAGGAGCTGGGTGTGGATGGTGCCGCCACCTTCGACCATGAGCTGCTGGACTCCGTAGACATCGCCGAGGATGTCGAGTGCGGTCTGCCAGGTTGCTTCAGTAGGGATGCCCTGGATGGTAGCGAGGTCCCCGAGATTGGCGCGGGTCTTCCCTGCTGCTTCATGGCCAACAGCGAGAACTAGTTTCTCGCCGCCGTGGTGCCAGAACTTCCAGGCAGGGTCAAGGTCGCCTGTTCTGGTGATGGTGACCTTCAGCGGGTACTCAGAGAGACCTGCGGAGACTCGCGCTGCCCGTCGCTCCGGCGAGTTGACGAGGAGCCGGGGGTTGTCAGCTCGAAGGGTGCCAGCGCCAACGAGGATTGCGTCGACGGAGGCGCGTACGGAGTCGACGCGGTCGAAGTCGGCGGCGTTGGAGAGCAGGAGCCGGTCTTCGCCCGGCCGGGTGTCGAGGTAGCCGTCCAGAGAGACGGCGGCGGACAGCAGGACGAACGGGCGAGGCACGGAACTCTCCAAGTGTGAGTAGGGCCGGGTGACGTCAGGCGGGGTGCAGGACGATCTGGTCAAGCGCGGCGCGGAATTCGGCGGTGCCCTCTTTGCTGCCGGCGGCGGCAAGAACTCGGTCGAGCCGGTCGAGCTGGCTCACGATGCGGGCTGAGCCGGTTTCAGCAGCGATTCCGACGGCTTGTAGGCCGATCTGAGCAGCGAGAGGGAGGTTGCCAGCGCCAGCGTGGGCGCGGGCTGCGCGGGCGAGGTAGACGCCGCGGTCGCGCCGGTAGGTGGCTGGCAGGGCAGCGATGGCGGTGTCGAAACCTGCTGCGGCCTGCTCGTACTCGCCGAGCGCGGCCAAGGAGCGAGCGCGGGCCGTGCTGACGTATGCCTCGTCGAGCCAGGAGCCCCAGACTCCGTCAGTGTCCGCGCGCCCGAGGAGAGCAAGCGCGGTGTCGTATGAGGTCAAGGCTTCGGTACCGTCCCCTAGAACGGCGTGTGCGTGGGCTTGGTGCATGACTGCGATGACTTCGAGGCGGCTGCCGGGGCGGGCGGTGCGGCGGGCAGCGGCTGCAAGGCCGAGGGCGTCAGCCGCAAGGCCCGTGTCCACGGCGAGCTGGGCCTTGCGGCCGAGAATGTACGCGGTGAGATCGGTGTCGCCGGTGATGTGGGATGCATCAAGGGCCTTCGCCGTGTGCCCGTGGGCGGTTCGCTCGTCCCCAATGTCTTGCGCCAGCCACCCAGCTAGTTCCTCGTAGCGGGTTTCGAGCGCGAGGAGCTCGGCAGCGTCGGCGCCACGAGAAGTACGTCGGCGGCTGGTAAGTCGGGCCAGGTGCTGCTGTAGCGCGGGCAGCACGTGCCGGGGACCGATCAAGTTGTCGGTCTGGATCATCACGCGGCGGAGCTGCGAGAAGTGCTCAATGGGCGAGGCCATGTCGGCGGTAGCGGCCGCGGTCGCTGTCGGGGCCGGAAGTGCTGTCGTGGCGAGTCCGGCGAGACCAGACGCCAGGACAACGCGGCGGGGCACGGGCACGAAGAGGATCCTTCCGTGGACGCGGCAGGGGACGACGACCGTGTCCGTGTCGTCATCGTTCGAGCCTGCCTGTCCAGAGGCGGCTCGGGCCAGGTCCGGAGACGATTCGGACACATGGACCCCCGGAACGGACACATCGCACGGGGAGGAAGCATCCCTGCCGATGCGGGCCCACAGCTCCACCAGGAGTCCTTGGCCGTCGAGCAGTCGGTCGAGCTGCTCAACCTCCGAGCGGTGTTTCGGTGCCCGTTGTGCGTTCTCCCATTTCCAGAGCTTGGAGTAGGAGATGAAGGTGGCCTCTGCCAGGCTGCGCAGGGTGTGGTTGCGCCGTTCGCGAAGGTCTCGCATCTGATAGCCGAAGCGATGCAAGGGCGATGCCTCGGGGGTTAAGACGTTCGGCTTCTGCCCCACACTGATACCCCTTCATGTCTCCGATTGTTGTGTCCCATCTGCCGGACACATGTCAGACCTAGAACGCAATCCACGCCTGGTCTTACAACTTTGGTAGCGGAGCCGGAAGCGACCAGGGAGCGAAGGACATGCAGCGGGAGCCAGCGTCAGCCATCGCGTTTTCCCTCAAGCTTGTCCAGACGGGCCGTGAGCTCCGCTACCTGAGACTGAAGCACCTTGATGGCGAGTGCGGTCGGGTCTTGGTCGGCCTCACCCGAGGTGTCGCTGACGAAAGAGCCACGCCCTTGGTGGGAGTAGATCAGTCCCGCGTTGCGCAGTTCGGTAAGAGCTCGTTGGACCGTTCCTGCCGCGACGCCGTACTCCTCGGAGAGCTCCCGGATGCCGGGCAACTTCATGCCGGCAGCGAGTCGTCCCTGACGGATCTTCTCGCCGTAGTCCTGGGCGATCCGTTGGTACGGCTGCACGGCCTCGTTACTCATGAGCGACATCGTAAGACGACCCCCTCGACTTAGGTAGCTTCCCTAGCTTCCCTAGCTTCATTAACGAACCGCTTGACACAACCCCCACTTTATCAGCTAAGTTAGCTATGTCAGCTAAGAAGGTCTCTCGGTGAGAGCCCTCCCCCGCTGAACACCCCGTGGTAGCAGCTTCATCGCTTCCACATCCCGGGCCGGAAGCGGCCGGGAGCACCGCCCACAACCGCATAGCGCAGCACCGCATCGAGTTTTGTGGCCGCTCACCGGAGGGTGGGTGCCGGGAGACGTACCACGAGGTCCCTGGTCGGCTTGATGCGGGCGCAGCCTGACAGCAGTTGCGCTGCCTGTCCGCCACGGCCTCTTCGTGAGGCCCTGGCGGGCAGAGAACGCAACCACCTGTGGAGGAACCCATGAAGCACAACGGCCGGGCCCCGCTCCGGGCGAGCCGCGTTCGCCCCAACCTCATCAACCTGCGCGACGGCGAGAAGCGCGCCATCGTCTGCCCCGACTGCACCACCTGGCGGCCCATCCGGGACCGCATGGTCATCGCCCACCGGGCCGAACCGCACAGTGGCCGGCCCCGCCACCGTCGCGCCGAGCCGGGCCGCACACCCCGCTGCCCCGGTAGCGGCCAGCGCATTTGGTTCGACATCACCCCCGACCAGTGGCACGAGGCTCTGGCCGACGCCGTTACCGAGGCCGCCAGCCGCCAGGCCACCACGGTGCTGCCCAAGGCATTCAGCCCGGCGACCGACCGGACCCTGCGGGCCCGCGCCGAGCGCACCCCGGCCGGCCGCATGGCCGACTGGAAAGCGGTCCAGGTACAGGTCGGCGAGACCGACGCCGCCCGGAAAGAGTTCCCCGCCGGGGCGCGCCCCGCTGATGGGCCCCAGCTTCCGCAGGAGCCGGAGCACTTGGAGCGCCACGACCGGCGGCAGGCCGAGCTGGGCAAGCAGTACGCCGCCCGGAAGGCCGCGGCCACGTCGGCCGCCTGACCCGCACACCGCGACGAACGACCACGGCCCCGGCCGCCCCGCAGTAAAGGGGGCGGCCGGGGCCGTGGCTGCTCGTACAGCAGTCGACTCCCCAGCAAGGGAGTGATCGCGACAGCCCTTGGGATTGCGCCCCTTGGACTGTCCAGGACCCGTGGAGGACCTGATGCTCGACATGATGGCACGCCTTCTCCCCGCCGCTCCGTCGAACGGTGTCTACAGCGACATGGAGGACAAGGACAACGAGATCGGCCCGGAGCGAGACGAGACCGACAGCTTCTTCCAGCTGGTCGGCCCGCTGATGGCCGACGACATGGAGGAGCTGAGCCGGAAGCTCGCCGAGATCAACCGGCGCTCGTCCGAAGGAAGCGGCCGATGACCGCGCAGAAGGCCGACCCACTGTACGTCAGCTACATGGAGGCGTTCAGCGCCTCCACCCTGCACACCCGCGACTGCACGGCCTGCCAGAACGGCGAGCACTGCGCGGTCGGGGCGCCGATCCACAAGGCGTTTGCGAAGGCCCAGGACGCCTACCAGGTCCGGCAGTCCGCGAAGCGCCGCAGCTGAACCCGGCATTGCCCGTCGTCCCCGCCCCTTCATCCGGGCGGGGCCGGCGGAGAGCGCCGGGAGCTCACGCTCCCTCTTCTCGCTCCGGCCCTTCGGCCGCAGGAACAGAACAGCCCCGGGGATGCCGCCCCGGGGCTGTCTCGTACGCACGGACCCTCTGGAGGCCCTCATGCGCACCATCGTACGCACCCCGTCCAGCACGCCCGCCGCTGCGCCGAAGCCCCGTCCGGCCTGTGCCAAGGCCGACCCCGAGCTGTTCTTCGCGCACGCCCTGTCGACCCTGCAGATCGCACGGGCCAAGGCGATCTGCGCCACCTGCCCGCTGATGGCGCCCTGCCTCGAAGGCGCCCTGGAGCGCGGCGAGGAGTACGGCGTGTGGGGCGGACTCACCGAGGACGAGCGCCGCTCCCTCAAGCGCCGCGCGGTCCGCGGCCACGTCGCCAGCGCCGCCTGACCGCTTCGACTTCGCGCCCGCCTCGCGGGAGCCGTCCTCAGTTTCGCGCCCGCCCCACGGCACTTCGCGCGCCCGGCTTCCCGCCCCCCGGGTCGCCGGCCTTTTCGTGCGCCTGGTGCGGGTAGAGCCGGTGTCCGATGTCCCAACGATGACCCGCACCGACCGCCGTTTCGGGAACGCCCCTCCCCCGTTTCGCGGCCAGCCCCCGCCGTTTCGCGCACACCCTGAACGACCCCTCACGGAGGCCCCCATGACGCTCACCGACTGGCCGCGCACCGCGGCCGACTCTAACCTCGACCCGGCCGGACCGGCCGCCGTTTCGGGAGCACCTCAGCCGGTTTCGCAGGCGACCGGCACCGTTTCGGATGCGCCGGAGTCCCCCTCCGAGACGGAAAGTGGAACCGAAGGCAAGCCCTCCGGGATGAAGCTGACCGGCAGCCAGAAGTGGGCGACCGGAGCGATCGTGGCCGCCGCGCTCGTCCTCGCTGGCATCGGCCTCTACCTGTCCTTCGAGCACGTCGCGGTCTTCGCGTTCGAGAGGCTCCGCTTCGGCTCGATCGGCAAGGGCCAGCTCTTCGCCGTCGGCGTCGACGTCGGCATCATGATCATGATCGCGGTCGACCTCCTGATGGCCTGGCTCAAGCGCCCCATCAGCTGGATCCGCTACCCCGTGTGGCTGCTCACCGCGGCCACCGTCGTCCTCAACGCCGCCTCCGGCGCCCCCAAGGGTCGGGCATGGGGGCTGATGGACTACGTCGCGGCCGGCGCGCACGGCCTGGTCCCGGTCCTGTTCATCGCGGTGGTGGAGCTCGGCCGGGACGCCATCGACCGGATGGTGCGGCCCGACCGGGCCGAGCGGGACTCGATCCCGTGGATCCGCTGGACGCTTGCCCCCACGGCGACCGCCCGGATCTTCCGCCGGATGCGGCTGTGGGGGGTCAACTCCTACCCGGAGATGATCCGCCGGGACCAGGAGCTCATCGCCTACGAGCAGTGGCTCAAGCGCAAGCACGACGGTGACCTCTCCGAGGCCACCGAGGACGAGCTGCTGCCGATGCGGATGGCCCCGTACGGCTACACCGTCGCCCAGGCGCTCGCCATGCCCGACGAGCAGGACCAGGCAGCTCAGAAGCGGGCCGAGGACGCCGAGCGCCGGCGCCTGGACGCCGAGACCCGCAGCGAGGTTGCCCAGTCCGAGGCCGCGGCCGACCGGCTGCGCGCCAAGGGGAAGGTCGAGACGGTGCGCGCCGAGGTCGACGGCCAGACCGGCCAGGCCCGCGCGCACGCCCGCGCCCAGGTCAGCGCCGCCGAGCGGGCCGCCGCGCTGGAGGAGGCGGCGCTGGAGACGGCGGTCGTCGCCGAGGCCCGCGCCCGCGAGGCCGAGGCGGACTGCAAGACGGCGCTGGAGCGTGAGGCGGAGGCCGCAGCGGATCTCCGTACGGCGGCGCTTGAGCGCCAGGCGGCGGAGAAGCGGAAGGAAGCGGCGGAGGCTGACCGGGTGGCCGCGGCCGAGGCGCAGGCGGTCGAGACCCGGACCATCGCGGAGAACCGGCGGGCCGCTGCCGAAACGAACCGGGTCGCTGCCGAAACCGAGCGGGTCGCTGCCGAAACGGCGCGCGCCACCGCCGAAGCCAACCGCAAGAAGGCGGAGGAGGAGGGCCGCGAAGAGGAGGCTCTCGCGCAGATCGCGCGCTCCAAGAAGGAGGCCGCCGAAGCCGAGCGGGCCGCTGCCGAAACGCGGCGGGTCACCGCCGAAATCGAGCGGCGCGCGGTCGAAGCCGAGGACATCGCGAAGCTGAAGCCGCGCGAGCGCGCGGTCCGCCGGGTCGCCCGGATGATCCTCGTCGCCGGCGGCGTCGACCAGCTGCCGCTCGCCGACATCCAGCACGAGCTGGCCGTCACCTCCCCCGGCACCGCTTCCGAATACCGCCAGGAAGCCGCCGAACTGCTCGCCGGCGGCTACACCCCGGCCGCCTGATCCGCAGATTCCCCGCTGACCTGGTCAGCGACGGTGTCCGGCACCACCAGTGAGGGCCAGCCCGCGTCAATCGGGCTGGCCCTCGCTGCGACTGCCGGAAGCAGCCACAGCCCGCCCAGTACACCAGATTTACCGCCTTCAGCAGGCCGGTCTCTCGTACTGGGACCTTCTCTGTCTTCGGCTACGGCGAGGCCGGTATCGGCCGGTCCCGACGAAGCTGTCGCGCCCTCACCGAGACGCGCAAATGACAACAAAGCACCCCGCCCTTCCAAGGAGGAACCAGCGTGACCCACGACCGCGAACGCGAATACATCGACCAGAGATTCACCAACCTGACCAGGGGGTGGGAGCAGCCCGCTCCCACCCCCTACGGACCGCCCGCCAAGGCCCCGATGAGTGGCCAGGCGAAGGCCCTGCTGGCGATGGCCGGACTGGTCATCGTCGGGGGCAGCGCGGTCGGCATCTCGGCCTTCAGCGCGTCCTCCGGGCAGGCCGAGGTGCGGGCCCAGGAGCTCGCGCTCCAGGCCCAGCAGCTCGAGGTGGAGAAGGCCAAGCTGAACGCTCCGGACGCGAAAGCGGAGGAGCTGCGCATGGCTGGTTTCCAGAGGTGCATCGAGAAGGCCGGTTACAACAAGGACGTCTGCGCGCAGGCGTTCCCGGCCCACGGCGGAGTGAACCTCGGCGGCTCCAGGGGTGCGGTCAACGCGTCTTCCGCTTCGGACACCGGCCAGGGCGGCGGATCCGGCGTCACCGGCGGGCTCATCGTCGCCGGAGTCGCCATCGCCGGGATCGGCTACATGGTCCGCAAGGCCAACAAGGGCGCTAACGCCGCGTAGTTTCCTTCCTTCCTTCCTTCCTTCCCGGGCAGAAGGCCCGTTCCCGACCTCCTAGAGGCCGTGAACGGGCCTTTTCCTCAGGAAGGAAGGAAGGAGGGAAGTCACAGAAAGTGAGGATTCCGCAGTGACGACCCCGCCCGCCCCGCCCCCGATGCCCGCTCAGCCGCCCACGGTCGGGGCCCCGGCCACCGCGCCTGCCCCGGCCCCGGCGGCGCCTTCCGCCCCGGCTCCGGCACCCCCCGCCGGGGGCGGTGTCCTCGCTCCGGTTGCGCTCGCGCGCCCCACCCGGGACGCCTCCGGAGGGTCCGCCGCCTACGCCTCGCAGGGGGAGAGCGGAGGCTCGGACGGCAAGCCCGGCAAGGCCGAAAAGAACACGTCGAGCCCCGGTATGTGGAAGGGGATCGCGGCCTACATCGCGAACCGTCCGCAGCAGAAGGTCTCGGTGCAGCACACGATCAGCGAGATCCGCGGATCGTCCACCGACCGCAAGATCAACCACGGGATCACGGAGAAGAAGGGCGCCACCTCCGACACCAAGTCGAACCGAACGGCTACCACCGCTCACGCCAGCAAGAGCGACAAGTCCGCCAAGGACCACAACACCCGCGACGCCAAGACCTCGGCAGCCAGCACCAAGGCCGACAAGAACGCCCGCGACGCGAAGTCCTCCGACACCCGCAGCACGGCCGACAAGAACAGCCGCGACGCGAAGACCGCGGCGACCACCGCCAAGGCCGACAAGAACGCGCGCGACGCGAAATCGTCCGACACCCGCAGCACGGCCGACAAGAACAGCCGCGACGCGAAGACGGCGGCGGACCGCAAGGACCACGACACCCGCAGCACGGCGGACAAGAACAGCCGGGACACGCAGGACCGTACGGCCCGCGACGACAAGACCAGCCGCAAGACCGACGGCACTTCCGGGCGGCAGCCGCCGGAGAGCAAGCCCGCGGCAGTGAACACGCCGCCGAAGGCGCCCGCACCCGGCTCGGCCAAGGCGCCCGCCCCGGAGAAAGGGGGGTACAAGCCCGCCCCGGTGAAGCCGGCCCCCGCCACCACCGCGCGGGGACAGCAGCCGGGGCCCAAGCCGGGTCCCGGACGGTCCGCGCCGAATGGGCCCGGACCGTCCACGCCGAACGGGCCCGCTCCCGCCGCGCCCGCTCCCGTCCCGGTCGGCAAGCAGGGCAAGGTCAAGCCCCGTCGGGGCCCGTACACCGCGCAGCCCGCCCGCGAGGCCGGCTTCAACGCCGGGGCGCAGCAGGCCGCCGTCGACGCGGACAAGGCCGCGTGGAAGGACGGCTACGCGGACGGCCAGCAGGCCATCCGCGACAAGGCCGCCCGTGACAAGGCGCAGATGGACGCCGCCCGAAACCGCACCCGAGGAGTTCCGCCCGTGCCCGCCAAGCCCACCGCCCCGCCGGCCCCGCCGACGACCCCGCCCGCGCCCCGGCCCGCCCCCGCTCCGACCTCCGCGCCCGCGCCCGCTTCGGGGGCGGCCCCGCTGGGGGCGACGGTGTCCGGCGACAGGGTGCAGCTGTCGAACGGCAACACCCTGACCCGCGGCGAGGTCCGCAACCTGCGCGCCTTCACCCGGTTCCTGACCGGCAAGGAGCAGCAGACCCACCAGATCGTCGACCAGTGCAAGCAGGCGAAGGAGGTCTCCGCGGACCGCGTGAAGCAAATCCAGGCGCTGATCGACCAGTGCCAGGACCCGAAGCTCAAGGGCGGCAAGCAGCTGGTTGCCTCGCTGCAGAAGCTCTGTGAGGCCACCGAGCAGCAGGCCCGCGAGGCCGACAAGATGCACGGCAACGCGCAGCGCGGCATCGACGCGCTCCAGACCCTCAACAAGAACGCCGAGACCCGTCACGGCGGTGTCTACAAGGCGGTGGTCGACTCGCCCGAGACCAGCCCCGCCGAACGCGCCTTCTACGCCCGATAAGGAGACACCCGCATGGCAGAGACCACTTACCGCGCGCTGCGCGCGGAGGTTCAGAAGGTGGCCAACTCGGTCGCCAAGGACGGCGAGACGATCCGGGGGATCGGCCAGCGGGCCGACCAGAACGCGGGCCACGTGGCCTACGTCGCCGATCAGCTCGCCGGCCTGGAGGTGGACACCAACACGACCGGCGAGGCCAAGGACGTTGCGCGGATCATGCGCGGTGTCTCCACGGCGGCCATCGCCGCGGCGTCCGCCGCCGACAACGTGCGCGGCGCCGCCCGCGCCGCCGACGCCCAGGCCCAGAAGAGCCACGAGGGCATCGACGAGCAGGTCAACGCCATGGGCGTCCCCATGGCCCGCGCCAGTTTCTACACCGAGGAGTAGACCCCGCCATGTCCGAGATCACCGTGACCCGCCGCCCGCACATCGCCGACCAGGTCCCCGCGCTCGTCTCGGTGATCGCCCCGCCCGCCCTGGGTGCCCTCACCCCGCTCTTGGAGCCCGGCCTCGCCGCGCTGACCGCCGCCGCAACGGTGTGCGGGAGCGCGGCGTTCGCCACCCACTACGTGGGCCGGATCACCGCCAACATCCTGGATGCCACGGGGATCGGGGACGTCCTGGTCGCCCAGCGCTCCACCCTGCTGGGCTCCAGCCTGCTGACCTCCATGGCCACCGTGCCGGGCGCGTTCCTCGGCCCGGCGTACGCGGACGGCCTGCTTGCCGGGTTCCTCGACCCGGCTTCGGTGTCCGGGCTCGTCTCCGCCGCCTGGTGGACGATGTGGGCCGGCCTCACCATCAAGCTGCGCCCCGCCCTGGCCGCCCGCAAGGTCCGCATCACCGCCCCCACCCCGGAGGCCGGCCCGGCCGCCGCCCCGGGGCCGGGCGGTCTCTACAAGGTGTGGTCCGACCACATCTCCGGCGAGGGCGGCGCGCACCCCGGCCAGCACCTCGTCGGCGTGATCGACACCGGGGAGCAGTGGGAGGGCATCATCGAAGCCCCCCAGGGCAAGTCGGTGAACGTGTCCGCCGACGCCGTCGGCTCCGCGTACCGGGTACCGGCCGCCTGCGTGACCTTCGCGCCCGGGCACCACCCGGGCGAGCAGTACGTGACGGTGCGCCGGACCCCGCCTGCGGAGCTGGACCCCACCACGATGGAGGGGATGTGGGCCCGCCTGGTCCGGCCGACGGTCATGCCGGGCACGCACCTCAAGGACGCGCAGGTCGACCCGGCGACCGGTGGCTGGGTGGCGTGGGTCGTGGCCGACGAGGACAGGGCGGCCCTTCCCGTTCCGAACCGCACGGACCTGGTGGGGGCGCTGCGGTCCACCATGACCCTGGTCGACTACCAGCCCAACAAGTCCGACCCCCGCAAGGCGAAGATCCACATCATGGAGAAGAACCCGCTGGAGGACGGGGTTCCCTTTCCCGGCCCGCGGGTGCTGGAGCCGTCCCCCGGCGGCTACATCTCCATCGGGCGCGGGGTGTCGGGCCGTCCCGCCCGCCTCCAGCTTTTCGACCCCGTCCTCGGCGCGCAGCACGTGTTCATCGCCGGGGTCACCGGATCCGGCAAGGGCGGCGCCGTCCAGATCATCGCGCTCGCCGCGCACCTCGCCGGGATGGCGATCATCTACGGCGACCCCAAGGGCTCCAGCAACCCCGACATCGAGAAGATGGCCGCCTACTCGGCGACCGGCGATGACGCGATCAAGGCCCTGCGCCTGGCCTACGCCATCCTCAAGCACCGCATCGCCGAGTCGGCGCGCCTCGGGCGGAAGAACTTCAAGGCGACCGACGCCTGCACGTGGGTCATGACGATCATCGACGAGACCCACATGATCACCGACACGGCCACCGACACCGGCAAGGAGGCGGTGTTCATCCTGGACAAGCTCGCCTCGCTGGGCCGCAACCTCGGCATGACGCTGCTGATCGTCAACCAGGCGGTGAACGCGGCCAAGCTCGGCGGCGACACCGCGATCCGCACCAACGTCATCCAGGGCGGCGCGATGATCATGCTCCGCACCGACAGCGCGCAGTCCAACCTCGTGACGGTGGAAGGCTTCGAGGGCATCGACCCCGGCGCGATCCCTGCCGCCTGGAACATCGAGGACGAGCCCCTCGTCTGGTCCGACGACCTGCCCATCAACGACCCGAAGCGGACGTTCGGCCTCGGCTACGTCGGCTCGCCCGGCGAGCCGGTGCAGATGATGCGGACCTGGGTCCTGGAATCCGCCGCCCCCTACATCCGCCACGACGCCGTCATCTGGCCGCAGGACTTCACCGGCTGGGACGACCGGCACGAGATCGCCGACACCCCCGTGAACGGCGGCGGCGAAGCCCCGGCCAGCAGCAGCTCGGGCTGGGGCAGCGGCGGATACGAGCCCCCGCCCGGTGGCGGCTTCAAGGCGCCGCCGGAGCCCGCCGCGGACGCCGCCGTCCTGCAGTGCCTCGACGACGCGGTCGGCCTGGAGGTTCCCAAGAGCACGATCCTCGCCCTCACCAACATCAACGAGAAGACGCTCGCCAACACCCTGACCGACCTGGTCAAGAAGGGGGCCATCGAACGCGTCAAGCCCGGCGTCTACCGCAAGAACCCGTAGAAGGGAGCCAGCCCCCATGCTCGGCAATCTCATGAGGCCCGCACACCGTGCGGGCCTCCCCCGCCCCGACGCCCGAGCCGTACAGGGCCTGATCGGTCAGGTCGACGCGGTGTACGCCGCCAGCCCGACCGGCTACCCGGAACCCAGCGTCCGGCACACCCTGCGCACCGGCCGGGAGCTGATCATCCGTTACGGCTGGACCCGCGGAAACCTCTGCGACCAGCACGGCCTGTGCCTCCTCGGATCGGTCCAGGCCGCCGCCCTCCCCTACGACCCGGCCGTGTGGGCGAGGGAGGTACGGGCCGCCGAACTCCGGTTCATGAGCACCCTCGGCACCACCGACCCCCACGAACTCCCCCGCTTCAACAACCGCCAGACGTGGGCCGGCCCGGTCCTCGACCTCCTGCTCCGCGCCGCGAACTGAACCAACTCGGCCCGGTAACTGCTGGGCGTACGGGCCCTGGCTGCGGTTTCATGAGGTCATGGACTCGACCGAGGGCACGACCGACTTCCAGGCGCCGTGCAACTGCGGCGCCCTCGGCGACCACCAGGCCAACCCGAACTGCGCCCATTCCCCGACCATCCGGATCGAACTGACCGGTGGCCGCTCGGCCTGCCTCGAAGCCCTCGGGGTCCTCCGCGCCAGCTACTACCTGTTCCCCGAGCACGAGTGGCAGGACCCCGACACTCAGGAGTGGGTCTTCAAGCTCGGCGCCGTCAGGTCCCACTGGCGGCCGCTCCCGCCCCCGGCGCCCACCGCCCCGGTGGCGCCCACCCCGAAGGCCGCCGTGCTGGCCTACCTGAACGACGCCGTGGGCCTGGAAGTCGGTGAGGATGCGATCCGCGTACTCACCAACCTCGATCAGGAGACCCTCGCCAACACCCTGACCACCTTGGTCAAGACCGGCGAGATCGAACACGTCCGGCCCGGCGTCTACCGCAAGAACGCGTAACCCCACCAGCTCCACTCGCCCAACCTCAGCGCCCCGCCCGGAGAACGCTTCCCGGCGGGGCGTCGCACTGTTCTGCCCAAAACCCCAGCCATCAGGAGACACCGCCCGTGCGCCGCTACGTCTACTTCGGGTGTCGCGGCAGTTGCTGTGTCCCCTCAGGCGAACACTGATGTCCTTTTCTGATGCCGCCCGAGACTCTAGCGGGTGGCGGAGATCACATAGCTGCGATGAGAGCCCTGCGGAGTCTCGGGCGGATCTGCCGTGTGTGAGGAGTTCGGCGGAGTCGAGGCCACACCCCACTGAGAGTGATCCTGATCTAGCAGACGTTGAACCGCTAGCCAGCGGCGATGTAGGCGCCGCTGCTCAACGGTCAGCCGGCCCGAGGCCCCCGACTACCGTGCCGCCCTCGCCAGGGCCCACGCGGTCTCACCGCTGCTGGTCTCCCAGTGGCTTGTGCTCAGGTAGATTCCGCTCCGTTCGAAATGCTCACGGCCGTAGGCGGCGCGGGCGGACCGCTCGATGACGTCCGCGCCAACTTTGGTGGCCCAGCGGCGCTTGGCGACCAGGTGGAAAGCCTTCGCCAGGTCGTGTCCTGAGCAATAACGATGTGGTTCCTCGATGCCCGCGAGTTCGCGTCGCAGGGAGTCCAGGAGGTCGGGGTAGTCCTCTGGGTCTTTCTCGGCCCTCTTGCAAGCGATCTCGATCAGCTTGCTGAGGTCGACGGAGCCATCGCGGACGCTCGCGACCTGGTCGAGTGGGAACTTGCGTAGCGCCAGGCCCAAGCCGTCACGGCTGGATATGAACCTAAGGGCCCCGACAGCAAAGGCCAGGTCGACACAGGCGGTGCTGATGTCGCTGTGTGAGCAGCCAGGTGCCCCGCGCTTGAAGGTGTGGTCCGTGCAGAACGTGGCTGCCAGCTTCTCGTAGACGCCCGGCGTGAAGAAGATGCACGCGTCCATGTCATAGAAGTCGGTGTAGGCCACCTCGGAACGCTTCACTCCCTCCTCTAGAATGCCGACCCAGTCTCGGTCCAGGAACGCGAAGACGTCGCCCAGGAGCGTGCCTTCGTCGAGTCGTGCGATCGCGCCGAGGGCGCGATCCTTACCGAGGGCTGGGACAGTCGTGAAGTGCTCGTCGTTGATGAATTCGTCGAGCACATGGCAATCAGTCGGTCCTTCGAGGATGATGAAGGCGCGCAGATCGTTCGAACGCAGCATGATTAGCTCGGCGTACAGGTCGTCGCCGTCAAGGATGTCGAACACTGGGACCTACTCCGTGTCCGGGCCCAGGACGACCATCCGGTCTGCCCATTTGCCAGCGATCTGTGGTGAGTGAGTTGCGATGATCGTCCGGAACTTCACCAGCTCGGCGATCTTTTGTAGATCACGCATGAAGGCTTTCTGCCATGAGACGTGCAGCGAAATTTCCGGTTCATCGATCAGGACCAAGGCGCCGGGCTCTGTGTTGAACAGTAGGTCGTAGGTGAGAACTAGTTCGTGTTGCTCGCCAGATGAAAGCGAAGTGAGGTCCAGTTCCTCGCCATCATCATCGTTGGTGATCTTGAAGCCCTGGTTGCCGTCGATCTCCAGAGTCTTGAAAAGGAAACGGCTGTTAACGACGTCGCGTAGCAGGGAGACGCGATCGAGGATGTCATTGAATGTTGAAAGCTTGTCCTCGGTGTCCCGCAGGTATGTCCACAGTACGGCCCGTTGCCAGGGCTCCATCTCCTCCGGGATGTCGATCACTTCGGTCTGCTCGTCGACCAGTGAAACCTCGCCCAGTCGCCGCCGCCATTCCTCCTGTTCCACGTAGCGGTCCCGGATCTCCTGCTCGCTCACATCTGCCGGTTCTTCCAAGAGGCGCCGTGGATAGGTGCGATCCAGATCCTGCGAGGTGCGGGAATTGTCCTCCAGGGCCTTGGCGAGTCGGCCTCGGAGTTCCTTGGAGAACTCCTCGACCTTGGTCGGAGACGCGGCCGTCCGGGCCCTCCCGGGTTGTTCCTCGGAGCTCTGCAAGCCGCGGAGGCGGTGCGTGTCGATGAAGTGCACTTTGAAGTCGCTGAGGAACTCACGCAGGCTCTGCGGTGCCGGCTCGCCCATGAACTCATGAAGATCCCGTTGAATCTCCGGGTTCAGCTCGCTCAGCACGCTCCAGACGTCTACGTCGGACCTGTGCAGGAGAAGGTTACGCAAGTCTCGCTCGCGTCGTGAAAGGCTCTCGAATCGCGAGGGCGACCTGAGCAGGGTCCGGCGCAGGGCGTCTGATGTCGCGTCCGATTCTCGTGGAGACCAGGTCTCGGTTTCGACCTTTTCTCCACGGAGGTGGAATCGAAGACCGTTGGGCTCCTGCGTCTCTGTTTTCTCAACCGTGAGGACCGAGTTATCGCTGAACTGCAATTCTAGTGACCTGAAGGGAGTGCGGGTCAGTTCGGTGAAGTTCACGGGCCACGCGAGCGCGCTCACGAGATCCAACAACCTGGTTTTACCGACCCCGTTTGGGCCGTGGACGATCACGAAGGTATCGCCTGCAGGGAAGTCAACTCTGTGGTTGAACCGGCCGAACAGGCCTTCAACCCGCACCCTGGTCAGACTGCGGTCCTGGCTCATGCGTCACCTCTACCTCGTCACCGTGAGCGGCGTCGCTGATGCTATCGCCGTCCTGCGGATCTCAACCGGTGTTGCCCCAGTTCGTTGGGGTCAGTCCCGTCGGCCTGCTCTGGGTAACCCTGAGGCCGAGTGCGATGGCTGGAGCACTCTCCGGGGTGCCTGTCGAGAGTGGAGGGGGGCATCTACTGACCGGGCTCGATCACGATGCAGGTTCTACAGCGCGAAGACGCGACACCCTACGACCGGGCCCAGAGTCCGGGTGGTTGCTGTACCGCAGTCCTGGCGAGGTCGAAGCTGGCCAGGGCTGCGGCCCGGCTTTTACTACCGTTTTGGGCCGACGCGGGCCCGGTCCGGCAGCGTGCGGATGTTCGCAGAACCTTCCAAGCCGTTGCGCAGGCGCTCGATTTCGGCATGCTGGGCGGCCAACTGGGACACGGCTGCGGTCTTGAACGAGGTCAGCGTTTCAATGGTTTCGTCACGAGTTGCCACACGCGCCCGCAGAGTCTTCTTCGCAGCCTTGAGGCGCGCGATTCTGCGCATCCCTCGGGTCGATGACCTCCGGTCGCTTGCAGGGTCTTCAACCGGCGCTCGAACTCCTCGGCCAAGTGCTGGTATGGCCCCGGTCGGATGCTGCCGTCCCGATTTGTCTTGGGGTAGAAGCCGGTGCGGGCCACCCCGGCTTCGGCGGCGAGCGTCTTCAGGTCGCACTTGCCGCCGGGCGGCAGGTCACCCCGCAGCAGCCGGTCCATGGCTGCCCGAAGAGCGGCCTCGTTCATGCCTTTTGGGCCAGGTCGACCGCCTCGGCCGCTGGTACGCCGCCCTGGGCCCGCTGATCGCCATGCACGCGCGCATCGCGGACGGGCTCAGCGACCTCCGCGACCCCAAGGGCATCGGCCACCCCTTCTGGGCCTCCGCCGCGGCCACCCTCGCCCTCGGCAGCACGGCCGCCCTCGTCTTCGGCCTCATCTCCGCAGCCCTCTGACCCGAACTCCGACCGCCCCGCCTGGTCACCGGCCCGGCCGCCCCGCACCCCGGCGCGGCCGGCTCCGGTGACCCGGGCAGGCCGACCGGCCTCAGCCCAACCCCCGCGCCCGCCACCCCGACCCGGGGCCGGTGGGCGCCCCCGCACGTGCCAGCCACTGTCCCGACTTGGAGGCGTTCATCGTGATCACCCCCCGGCCGCGCCGCAGGATCGGCCGCCCGCGCCCCACCATCCCCGGCCCCCGCTACCCGCTCCCCCAGCGCCGCCTGCCCGGTACCTGGAGCCGGTGATGGCCGACCAGGGCGAGGACCTGGTCGACGTCGACCCCTACGCCCCGGCCGAACACGAGACGACGATCCCGGTGTTCAAGCGGCTGTGCGCGCCGTCGGGGTACGCGACCAAACGCCAGCTCAGGGCGATGGGGCTGCGCCCCGGCGGCCAGGAGCCGGTGGCCGAGGTCGAGACCCGCGGTCCGAAGAACGGCCTGCTGTACGAGGTCGCGAAGGCGAGGCCGGTGCGGCCGATGACCCTCGCCAAGGAGTTCGCGCTCGACAAGGCGATGGCCGCCCGGCAGACCTGTGGCACCTGCCGCCGACGCTACTTCTTCGTGCTCCCGACGTCCCTGGCCAGTTGCCTGGAGTGCCACGACGGCACCCCGGCCGATCCCGCCAGCTACATCGCTCCCCCGGCGGCCGCGCACCGGCTGGCCGCGTGAACGCATCTCGCCCGGCCGAAACCGGCCGGGGCGAGATCACGGGCGCCGCAGCATCGGCAAGAGGCCGGCGCCCTGCTCCCAACCCTTTCGAGATCAGGAGAACCCCAGCATGACGCATCACCGCCCCGCGCTGTTCGCCGCCGTCCTCGGCCTGGGCCGCGCCGCCTCCAACATCGGTGACCACTGGATCCAGAACGACCACTGCGCCCGGGTCAAGGGAGCCACCGACGCCAAGCCGGTCCTGATGCCCGCCGCCGACCCGGACGCCGAGCCGCTCGCGCACGGCACCCGCGACGGGATCCAGGCGTGCGCCTGGCATTGCCTGACCTACACCGCCACGCAGGCCGTCGTGGTCGGGGCCGGCGCCCGGGTCCTGGGCATCCGGCTGCACCCCGGCGCCGCCGCGGCCGCGCTCGCCTTGTCGGGCATCACCCACTACATCGCCGACCGCCGCGTCCCGGGCGGTGTTCTGGAGAAGCTCGCGACCAAGACCGGCAAGGGCAACTTCTTCCGCCTCGCCGATCACGGATTCAACGGTGCGTACGCGCTGGATCAGGCTTGGCACGAGGGCTGGGAAACCTTCGCCGCGCTCCTCGCCACGACCAAGGCGACCAGCCGGTGACCGCCCGTTCCCCCATCCGCCTGGAGCGCGTGCGGGCCTCGGTCGGAATCGCCTGCCTGGCTCTCCAGCAGATCCAGGACGACCTCACCGCCGACCACGTCGACCAAGCGGAGCCCGCCGCGATCCTGCGCGAGCTCATCGAGGACACCGACCCGCCCGGCGGCCTCATCCCAGCCCTCGCGCAGCTGGTCACCGTCGCCGCACACCGTGCCGAGCAGGTCCAGCCCGACCGCTGCAGCGACGCCTCCCACGACCTCCACGCCTTCGCCGCCCTGCTCACCGACAACGCCGGTGCGCGCCTGCTCTGGGCCGCCCGCAACCTCGACCCGCAAGGAGATCCCGCATGAGCAAGCCGTCCTTCTACCCGGAGATGCCCAAGCGCAGCCTGGTCGTCCTCATCGGCCCCAGCGGCGCCGGGAAGTCCACGCTCGCGGGCACCTGGCCCGCCTCCCAGGTGCTGTCCCTGGACGCCCTGCGCGAGGTCGTCAGCGACGACGCGGGCGACCAGGACGCGACCGGCGACGCGGTGACCGCCTTGCACCTGCTCCTGGAGGCGAGGATACGGCGCCGGCTGTTCACCGTCGTAGACGCCACCAACGTCACCAGCTCCGCCCGGGCGCCGCTGGTCGCCGCTGCCAAGCGGTACGGCATGCTTCCGATCGCGGTCATGCTCACCACGCCCGGCAGCGTCTGCATCGAGCGGCAGGGACCGAGGTCGGCCAACCGCACGGTGCCGGAGGACGTGGTCGTCAAGCAGCGTCAGGACATGGTCGACTCGCACCGGACTCTCAAGGCGGAGGGCTTCCCCGAGGTCGTCCTCTCCGACAGCCTCCATCGGCTGCTGCCGTTCCTGGAGCGCCTGAGCGGGACGCGGCAAGCCGATCTCGGTCTGGACGGCAGCGACGGCCTGGGCGAACTGAACCTCGTACGCCGGACCTTCGGTGAGGAGATCCTGCAGCTGTGGCGGTGGAAGCCCGGCTCGAACGTCGCCGGGGGCGACCGCGTCGCGGAGATCCGCCTTGGCCAGATGTACCTGACCCTCGCCCTGCGCACCGACGTGGACGGCGAGGGCGACATCGGGTTCGACGTGATGGTGCCGTGCCCGCACGACGACGAGTGCACCGGCTACGCGTGGGTGCCCGCCTACAGCGTCACCTGCCTGTTCCGCGCGCTCAACGGCGACCTGGACGACGACGAGGACATCGTCTGCACCGTCCACGGAGCCAACGACGGCGACGACCAGGAGGACGACCCCGAGAGCCGCGCCGACCTCGAAGCGCAGGCCCTGGAAGCGATCAGCGGATGACGAACACGACCCCCGCGTGCGGCTGGGACAAGGCAGCCTTCCGGTGCGGCCTGTGCGGCACCCAGCACACCGCCACCACCGAGACCGACTACCTCAAGGTCGTCGGCGTCCACGGAGACGCCCACGCCGTGTGGGACCGCCTCAACCCGATTGAACGCGACGGGATCACCTCGATCCTGCGCACCATCCTGTCCGCGCCGGAGCTCGCCGCGGAGCTCCTGGCGCTCGCCGACCGGCAGCCGACCGGAGACGAGGGCCGGTGAGCCGCGCCGCCGACGGACCGCACCCGATCACCCCGGCCGACCTCCCACCCTGTGACGACTGGTCCCTCGGCTGTCCCGAGTGCCATCTGCCGATCCAGGGCGGGGGCGCCGGCCTCACCGCGCACCGCCGCACCGTCCACAACCCCCGCCGGGACTACGGCGACCGCCGCACCCCCATCACCATCCGGCTCGACTTCTGACAAGGAGGCCCTCATGGCCGTCCAGACAGTGCAGTCCGACACCTTCACCGCGCTCGCCACCTGCTTCACCGCGGAGCTCGCCGCCCTCATCGGCAGCGAACCGCCGCGCAGCCTCACCCCGAACCGGTTCCTCGACCTGGTCGAAGAGGTCCGCGACGTCCTCGCCGACTCCAGCCTCGGCAACTTCCAGGACGCCAGCGACGACTTGGACTCCGCCGCCACCTACCTCACCGACGCACTGACCGAGCCCGGCGTCGATCAGCCCGCCCTCCTGGCCCGCGCGCGGACCCACCTGCGCGACGCCATCGAGACGGCCAGCTGACCCCTGCCTGAGTTGAGCGCACTCTGTGCCGCCCCGGACCCCGCACCCGCCGGGGCCGGGGCGGTCGCAGTGGCCCCTCAACACAGAGAGGAGATGGACGTCATGCCGCTGCCCTACTTCGAGGTGGACGTCCCGATACGCAGCACCGAGACGCCCGGCCTGCGCGGACTGCACGTCCGCCGCCGTACGGATCGCGCACGAGGTCTACGACGCGGCACGCGCCGCGTCGGAGGCCGGGCTGGAGATCCCCCACGATCGGCCGGACGGCTGGGGTGCCTGCGGATACCGGCCCGGCTGGGAGCTCGACTGGCCCGCCGCGACCGCCGGCCGCTGGACGAACCCCTTCCGCTGGACCAAGCCCAGCACCTTCGAGTTGTAGCTCTGCCCCGGGACGGCCGCCAACGGCCTGGTAACCAGTCGGCCGCCCCGGGTCCACCCATCCCGTACGAGATGAGAGGGAGACCTCAGTATGGACTCCGTCCTGCACACCCGGGGCCGGTTCGGCCCGCGCACCCTTCTGATCACCGCCGCCGCCGTGCCGCTGACCGGCTGGGTGGTCCACGCCGTCGCCCTGCACCGGCAGCTCGCCGCCACGAAGATGGATCCGCTGACGGGCCTGCTGCGCCGCGACGCCTACACCGCCCGCGCCCGCCAGCTCCTGGCCCGCCACGGCGACAAGGCGACCGTGGTCATGGTCGATGCCGACCACTTCAAGCAGATCAATGACGGCATGGGCCACGCGGCCGGGGACACGGTCCTAGCCGCGTTCGGCACCCGGCTCACCGCCTGGGCGGGCCCGCGCGCGTCCGTCGGCAGGCTCGGGGGCGACGAGTTCGCCGTGGTCCTGGAGCTGCCCTCCGATCGCCGCGCGCACCGCCTGGAGCAGTTGGTCCGGATGTTGCACACGCCGGTCGTCCTGGATGACGGTCGCACGGTCGACGTCGCCGCCTCGGTCGGCGCCGCGGCTCCGGCCTCGGTCGGCTCCCGCGACCTGGCCGTGCTTCAGAGGGCTGCCGATGCCGCCCTCTACGACGGCAAGCATTCAGGTCGTCCCATTCTCGCCACCGCCGCGCATACCGCGGTGCCCGCCGTCAACGGACGCCGCGCGGGCCGGCCAGGCACGGCCGCCTGGGGGCGAGCCGCATGACCCCACCCGGAGTATCGAGGAGATCGCGGCCGTGAACGTCTTGTATCTCAACGGGCCCGTGCAGAACGGTGCCTTCACCATCGCGGAGCGGCCGGGCAAGGCGGCCGGCATCCGCGCGGCCGAAGCAGCCAACGCCCTCCTGAGTACTGGGCCTGTCCCCCACCTGTGGAACACCGTCACGTTGGCCGGCGACCTGCGCCATCGCTACGCACCCGACCGCGACGTCGTGGGCCGGCAGGAGCGTGAGGACCGAGCGATCGCCGCCAAGTACGCGCGCGGCGCGGGGCCGGTCGGTGGCGTTGTCACCGACAGCTCGCCCATCGTTGCCGGCCTCGCGGTGGAGATGATCGAACGTCTTCTGTGGGAGGACGTCTTGGCGGTCGTTGCCATCGCGGTTCATCTCTGTGCCCGATGCGGTCACATGATCGGTGCCGTCGGCCACGCATGCCGGGCGTGCGGCCACCGAGGCTCTCGGTCTCTCACTCGACGGTTGCTGATCTGGGACAGGCCGCCAGGTTCACCGGTTCTCGCGCCCGACGACTTTCATGCCCATCGGGTCCGTCGACCGGGTCGCTTGTTGAGCATTGCCCAGAACGTTCCGGAGCGGCTGATCCTGTCCCGGACCCGCGATCACGGGATCAGCCTCGCACCGTTCGGGCTCGACGGTTTGGTGCTGGATCCGCGGGTGGGCGTGCACATTGCCGTGCTGGCGGCCGCTGCCCGGTTCAAAGCCGCGCAGCCGGTGATGACGGTCACCGAGAACGCTGCGGCGAACGTGGCCGCCTACGGGGCGGTGTTCCGGCGGTACGAGGGGAGGCGACTGCGGTACGCGCTGCACGGGCGCATCCCCTACGAGGACACCGCGGCGCTGCAGCGGCTGTGCGAGGTGCACCACGTTGGCCCGGAGTTACGGGAGTTGTTTCTCGTGTGGTTCCTGCCGCTGTGCTCACTGCATTTCCGGTCGGGAATCACTGCCGCGCAGCTCCCGGGTCTGCTGAAGTTCTGGCGCCGTGCCCACCTTGCCCGGTCCGATACTCCCGGGAGTGACGTCTTGGCCGAACTGCGGCGCCGCATCGCGTTAGGTGATATGCGCTGGGTGATGGACGCCCAAACCCTGTCCCGGGCGATCCCCGATTACCCGGCACCCGAGGCTCCATGAAGGAGTCGGAAGGAGCGAGCTGATGAACGAAAAGGACTGGCGGTTCGTCAAGAAGCGGACCGCCGCCGGCGGCGCGGTGTATGTCTCCACTGACGGGACCCGTTACCGGCGCACCGGCGGCGACGAACTCCGAGCGGAGGCGGGATTCCAGCGTCGGATCGCGAACCTGGGCTACCCGGTCCCCCGGATCCTGCAGGAAGGCCTCACCGACGACGGTCACTTCTACGTCGTCGAGGAGTCGTTGGGAGAGCAGACCCTGCACGACCGGGCGGTGGTGTCGCTGGACGGTGGCCGCAATCTGCCCGACGACGTCGTCGACACGGCCGGGCAGGTCGCCGCCCGGCTGCTACGTGCGCAGGCCGCCCATCTGGTGCAGTCCACGCCAGGCGCGCTGCGGCAGTGGCTGGACAGTGCCGGGTTCACCCAGAACGTCTTCCAGGAGAACCCCGACCTGGACAACAAGCGGACGCACGCCGCCCTCGATCTCGTGTTGGAGCACGCGGGCGCGGTTCCGCTGGTGTGGGGCCACCTCGACTACGGCCTGCCCAACGTCCTGCCGGCGGGGGTCATCGACTGGCAGCACCACGGCCTGGTGCCACTGGGCTACGACGTCCTCCCGGCCCTGGAGATCATCGCGTTCAAGGGCGGCAACAAGGGCTACACAGCAAGCCCCGCCCAGCGTCACCGCTACCTCGACCTGGTGGACGAAGCGAGCCTGAAAGCCACCGGCCAGCCGGCCAGCCAGAACCTGAGCGCGTACCTGCTCGTCAAGGCCCTGTTCTTCCTCGCCCTGATGCGGCCCACCGACACCGCCCGCACGGACAAGCACCTGAAGTGGCAGTACCGCCGTCATCTCTTCACGAAGGGACTCGAGCAGCATGAGCGCACCGGGACGGTCGATACCGCCCTCTTCCCCAACCTCGCCGAGTTCGCCGCTGGGCACCGCGCTGGCGACCATCCGTGACCGCGACTACCTCCTGGACCGCGCCGGTGTGATCTTCAAAGTCATCGGCGACGTCCATCCCGGCACCCACTTCCTCGGGTACGTCAAGTACTACCCGGACGCCCGCGGCGACCGACTGCTGTTCGGCCGGACCTACCGGCAGAACAGTGTCGTGTCCAAGGCGTTCGGGATTCTCGCCGACCGGCCCGAGTGCTACGTCTACTCCCCCGCCGTGGGATGCGTCATCACCGGCGTGCCCCGGGAGGACATCGTCACCCACTACTCCTGCCGCCAGACTCTCACCGCACTCCACCAAGGCCCCGCACTCCTCGCCAAAACGGCGGTCAGTGACGACCTGCTCGCCATCATCGACTGGATCGTCGCAGCCGGCGCCACGGACGTCATCGGCGTGACCGGCTCCTTCCTGGTCGGCGCCTGCAACGCCCGCTCCGACATCGATCTCGTCTGCTACGGACCGCACGGCTACGAGGTGGCACGAGCACTGTTCGCCGAACGCGCCCTCATCCGCCCGTACGAAGGCGAGACCCTCACCCGGCTGTACGTGCGGCGGGCCAGGTACATGGTGGGAGGAAGCTTCGACGCGCTCATGCGCCAGGAAGCACGCAAACTGCAAGGCCTGACAGCCGCTGCGGGAGCCCACATCAACTGCGAACCGCTCAGGGCCGACGGCGACAGGACGTTCGCCGGCGTGGTCGCCAAAGAGGTGGGAGCGATCTCCGTCCTCGCCCGGATCACGGACCACTCCGAGGGCCTGGCTACCCCGGCCCTCTACGGAATCGAGGTCGACACGGTCACGGAATCCACGATCGACGAGCCGGTCGTCTTCGCCCGCCGGATCACCCACCTGCGCAGCTACCTCGGCGCGTACACCGGAGCGTTCCGCACCGGCGACAGCGTCTACCTGTCCGGCAGGCTGGTCCACATCCAAGGACCCGACGCACACAGCGGGTTCGGCATCGAACTCACCCCTTGGTCGGCAACCGAGTCCTTCCTCGCCAACCTGACCCACTGAGCTTCAGGCGCGGCGCTGACCCGCGCTCGCGGCTGTTGCAAGCCCTCGCGGAGTTCATCCCTTGCGTCCTGCTTCCCGGCGTCAGGCCATCGGCTTGTCGCGACGTCTGACGCAGCCACGCGTGCGTACGAGAGAGGTGACAGAGGGGGGTGCTAACGCCGTTAGCACCCCCCGTCGTGCCGGTGACGTTAGCAATATGGAAGGAACTACCGTTGAAAATCGGCAAAACGCCCCTTAAGGATCACCGAGTTCCCACTCGGCGGCAGTATGCTGCCGTCCATGTCATCTCCTACTTCGGGAGGTGAGCGGGAGAAGCTCGTCTCCAAGCTGCCCGCTCACCTCCAGCAAGCACTCAAGGTCCGCGCGGCGCAGCTCCAGACCGACATGCAGGACGCGGTGGCCGGCGGCATCCAGGCCTGGCGGAACTGCACCGACGAGCTCCCCGCCGTCAACACCGCCGGCGCCGACTCGTTCGGCACCTACCTCCCCGAAGGCCTCTACGAGGACTTCAAGACCGACTGCCGTGAACGCGGTGTCTCCTACATCCAGGGACTGGCCCAGTCCGTGGTGCTCTGGCTGGCCGACAACCCCGCCGTCATCGAGCGCACCACCCGCAGGATCGTCGTCTGCAACCAGAAGGGCGGCGTCGGCAAGACCGCGGTGTCCGCAGGCCTCGCCGAGGCCTTGGCGGAAGACCCGGCGGCCATCGGCGCGTCAGCCGACTCGTCGATCAGCGGACTGCGAGTCCTCCTCGTCGACTACGACCCGCAGGGGCACCTCACCCACCAGCTCGGCCTCACCGCCATTCCCGCCGGCGAGGAAAGCCTCATCACGCACATGCTCCACCGTGAGCAAGCCCAACAGTCGCTGCTCGACCTGACGGTCGCCATAAACGGTGACCGGTTCGGAGGTCGACTGCGAATCCTGCCGGCCGCGTTCGACGCCTTCCTCCTGGACTCGGGACTCACCATGTTCCGCGGCCCGCGCGAAGCCGCACTGGAACGCGCGCTCGCCCCGCTGGAGGAGCACTTCGACGTCATCGTCGTGGACTCGCCGCCCAGCCTCGGACTCGCCATGGACACAGCCCTCCACTACAGCCGCCAGCGGCGAGACGAAAAGCCCGGCCTCTCCGGCCTCGTCATTCCCGTGGAAGCAGAGGACACCTCCGCGCAGGCCTACGGCATGCTCATCCAACAGATCGACTCCCTCTCCCGGGACTACGACATCTCCATCGAGCAGCTCGGCCTCGTCGTGAACAAGTTCGACAGCCGCCGCGGCTACATCGCGACCTCGTCACTCGACAAGTGGAAGACCCTGGGCACTCCCCCGGTCCTGGCCGTCGTACCTGACGTCAAGGAACAACGCGAGGCAGTCCGCAAGCAGCGCCCGCTACTGGACTACGCACCGGACTGCGAACAGTCCCACCAGATGAGGCAGATCGCCCGAGGAGTGAAGACGGCATGAGCAAGGCGGACATGCTCGGCGACTCCCCCACCTTCAACGCCGTGGCACAACCCATGAGCAGCCGCGCGGCATCCTTCGCCCGGTTCTCGGGACAGGACAACCCCACCCCTGAGCCGGCCGCCGTTCAGGCCGGAACCCTGCGGGTTGCCTTGGACGCCTTGGCGCACAACCCGTACAACCCGCGCGAGGAACTCAAGGCCGTCGACGACCTCGCCGACAGCCTCACCGCACGAGGCGTCATCCAGCCCCTCACGGTCGTCACCCGGCAGGCGTTCCTCGCCGCACACCCCGACCACGAGGAGCAGATCGGCGAGGCTGCGTACATCGTCGTCGACGGCAACCGCCGGCTCGCCGCGTCCAACCTCGCCGGCCTGGACGACGTGCCCGTCCACGTCGAGGACTCACTGGCGCAGGACGCCGACACCCTCCTGGAAACGGCGCTCACCGCAGCCGTGCAACACGAGAACCTCGACCCTCTCGACGAGGCCAAGGCTCTCCAGCGACTGGTCCACGTCCATGGTTCGCAGCGCGCGGTCGCACGAGCGCTGGGTAAGTCCAGCCCGTGGGTAACTCAGCGCATTGCGCTGCTGAAGCTCACCCCGGAGTTGCAAGAGGCGGTTGAGGACCGCAGCCTCCCGGTGGAGATCGCCCGAAATGTTGGGCAGCTTCCCGCGCAGCAACAGAAGAGCGCGGCCGACGAGGCGTTGGCCAAGCGGGCGGCGACCAAGCGTCGCAGGCGCACGGAGCCGGGTGCTAACGCCGTTAGCACCCTGGCGGCCGCACCCGAGACGGTGCAGAGCGCTGCCGGCGCCGGTTCTTCATCTGAGGCCGATATCGCGGCTGAAGCCTCGAATGCCGGGACGGCCACCGGGGGAGTCGACGCCGCAGGCGATACCGAGCAGGCGCCGGACGCGGTCCTCGTGGACATCAGCCGAATCCCCCGTGTCCCGTGGCACGACGGGGCCCGAGTGGCCGAGCTGATCGCCGAGAAGGTGGACGAGGAACAGCAGGTAGTGCTGTTCGAAGAGCTCTTCCGGGTCCTGGACGAGAGCCGGCAGGAGGCACTCTTGGAGCGCCTGCTGACAGCTGGTGGCACGACCAAGGCGGGCGAAGCGGGGGAGTAGCCCCGCTAGGCAATCATGGGTGCGCGTGGGGTGCTAACGCCGTTAGCACCCCACCGGTATGTTCCGCGTGGCTGATCGCAGGCTCCTCCATCTGGGGGCGACGACCATCCCGCAACGAGTACCCAGATCACTGGTGAGACGGTTGAGTCGCGATAGCCAGGACGAGTACCGGAGGCTCTTCAGTCTTTTCAGTTTCCGTGCACCCGCCCGCACGGGCGCCATCGGCAGACGACCGAGTCAGCCCTGACTCGGAGGGAAGCCTTTGCGACTTGGCGGACGCTCTCACACCGCGACACAACTGTTCGGCCCCTTACGGTGAGTGAGGCGCGCAGTCGTAGGAGATCGTGATGATCCCCTGCGGGCGTCGCCAGACAGCGCGACACTGAGGACCCGAACAGAGGGGAGTGGCACGTTGCCGAATGAAAGTGACCAGGTCTCAGGGAGGCACGGCAGGCTCCCGGAACCGTTACGACGGACCATGGAGACCCGCAAACCGATTCCGACTCCATGGCCGGAGCTCACCGAGCTTGCCGAGCTGAACTTTCGCCACAAGGTCGGCATCATTGCCCAGCGGGGAAGCCGGGAAGCGAAGATCGGCAGGGATGTCGCGGTCCACGCCGCCAAGGCCGGCGTCCCCACCGTTCTGTACACCGGCTACCCGCCGGAGACCATTCCCGGCTGGCTATCGGTCGACGAGACTGCCACTCCCACTGCCGACGACGTGAACGCACGGGCCAAGAGACTGATCAACGGGGAAAGGCCGGCGTTCATTGTCATCGAGCGCTACGAACGTCTCCATCCCGTACCTCCGCCCTCTTCCGAGTGGGACGAGCCGGTCGACGATCCGTACGACGACCCCGAGAACGAGCCCGACTCGTGGGCAGATCAGCTCATGTGGTCAGTCCGGGATATCAGGATCGACATCCCCATGCTGCTCACCACAGTCGTCACTCCCGAACCAGACCTCTCCCGGCGGATGTCCCAGTGGCTGCACATCGACCACCCCGCCATGGTGATGACCGATGTCTGCAAGCCGACCCTGCTGCTGAAGCGCACCAGCCCCATCACCGTCGAAGCTCTGATGGCAATCGACCCGCACGAATACCGGACTGGGCATCGCAGCGTTCTCAGCTGGACTCCGCTGAACCTGCGCTAAGTTCTCCATCCGTTCCTTACGATTGCCCGCCCGATCACGCCCAGTACTGCACTCACGGTTGTGGCGCGTGTCTGCGGCGCTTGTAGTGGCTGTCGCGGGCGGTGCCGAGCCTTCGCCGGTGTGACCAGCTGAGACGCTGATGGGTGGCCAGGAGTAAGCCAAACGCCGGACCGCGCAGTTTGTTGGCGCGCCATTGGTTTCTCAGCTGCGGCGCGGCTCTGCTGGAAGCCGGTGCACGGGTGGCGGGGACCCCCGGCAAGGCGGCACCGGTGAGGGGGCCAGGGATGCAGGATCCAAGGCGGCCATGCTGCCCTAGGACGGCCCCGGGTGGTGCCGGGCGGCGTTGTCAGTGGCTTGCGTTACGGTCATCCCCCCCCGCGGGGATTGCGCTGTCCTCGCCCGGCCTCTATCTCAGGCCGGGCGAGGGCGCGTGACGTGATCCCCATCTTCGGCACGGGGAGCACGTCTCTTCCGGATGGAAGGGACCGACACCGAGGTGTCCTGCCTCAATATGACGGGGTGTGGGGGCGGGATTGCAAGGAAATCCGGGAACTTCATGCTTTCGCTGCTCGCTGTGTGCTCTACGTGTAACGGAACGGTCATCTCCGGCCGTCCGCCGACCGTCTCCGGACCTCTAATGTTCCGTGATTCCTTGATCACGTCGCGTGATCCGCGCATGCCGGTCCATGCTGATGCTCCTCCAACAGCGGCTCGGCACCCGCTCGTTGGACGGGACCCTGCGTGGGGTCCTTCGGATGATCGTGGACTCGACACCAAGGAACGGTGATGAACAAGAAGCAAAGAGCAGCAGCAACGGTGCTGGTGCTGGTGGTGGTCTTCGGCTGGAGCGCGGCCATGGCCGCGATGGGTCACGCAAGCCTGATAGCCGGGCTCGCACCGGTTCTGGGATTGACGGTCAGTCAAGTGGTTCGTGGCAGCCGCATGCGGACCGAGGTGGGTTCCGTGCACCGCGTGGAGGCGGGGCCCGACAAGGAGGACGGCGCTCCGTGACGACGTCGTTCAACACGCCGGGGCCGGCCTCCGAGCCGGCCCCGATCCGCCCCGGCCGCAAGCTCGGCCCCATCGCCGATACGGTCAGCAGTTCGCACCGTGCGTGGCTGGAGCCGACCCGCGAGCGCTACCTGGCCAGTGGCCGCACGCTCAGCGACCTCAGCTCGAGGGTCCTGGCCAAATCGAAACTGTCCGAGCTGTTACGCGGCGTCGGACACTATCCGCGTTGGGAGGTCATCCATCGTCTGGCCGGTGAGCTGGACATCCCCGGCTGGCCGCTATACCGGCTGTGGAAGCAGGCAGCCATGGATGCCGGAAAGAGTCGGGACTGGGTCGGCCGGTCCACGGAGGGCACCACCGCCGTGGCCACCGCCCGCTCCGACCGCCCGATCGAACACTGGGCGCTGTGCCAGACAGTCGCGGACGGCTACCTCGCCTACGCGGGAGTGTTCCTCGCGGAGGACACCCACCAAGCAGCGGTGGACGACACCTTCGCGATCCTGTGGCTCTGCTTCGACGAGGCCCTCTCCAGCCCAGACATTCGCCGCTACGCCTGGAACATCCTGCGCGCCACGGTGAAGGCGAAGGCCAACTACCGGGACGAACGACCCGTGTTGGCCGAAGCGGCATTCGACACCGTGGTCCTGCGTGACGCCGCTCCGCAGGACCAGCCCACCAGGCTGGCCGAGAGCATGGAGCTGTTCACCGCGATCAGCAAGCTGCCCACCGCACAGCTCGACGTCATGGTGCTGCGGCGCCTGTGTGGCTTCCAGCCGAAGCAGGTTTCTGACCTCCTCGGTATCCCCCTGGCCTCCGTCCGGTCCGACGAGCGCCACGCCAACCGCTTCTTGGACGACACCATCGAGCTGCCGCCCCGAACCGGAGGACTCATCTCATGACCACCCTCGAAGATCTGTTGTCCAGAGCCCTGCTCGTCCCCAACCGAGCCGTGCCCGGCGACATCATCCCGACCCTCGAGAGCACCCCCCGCAACCGTCCGGTGGCGATCGACACTCCGAACAGCGCCGCAGCAGATGAGCTGCGAGTGCTGTGCGAGGCACTGGTGCGCCACACCCCGGCCACCACAGTCGCGGCCTTCGTCACCGACCAGGTCCCCGAACCCCGAAGCGCCCTGATACTGGCGTGCGTGCTCCAGCTGACCGACACCGACGACGGCGCCCGATTCTGGTGGCAGTACGCCGCCGGAGCCGGCCACCCCGCCGCCGCCTACTGCCTCTATCTGCACCACCTCGCCCTCGGCGAGACCCACACCGCCCGCTGGTGGCGCACCCAGAGCGACGAGAAACACGGCGACACATCGAATCTCGAAGCACCCACGGTACGTACAACAATCCGCTGCGACGGCGCCGCGTTCGTTCTCCACCACGACGACGGCGCCTCCAGCACGACACTCCTGCGCGTCATGCGCCGCCTGGCCCTCTATGTCAGCAGGCCACGTTCCGCCGTAGTGACCGAGCTGATGAGGTACATGCCCACGGCCGTGGCCGTCGGCTACCTGCGAGAACCAGATAGTGAGCTGCCTCTGCCCGGACCCGACTTCGCCGACAGGATCCGCAGCCTTCTGGCCGCGGCCGCCGACCGACCCGACAGTCCCAGCGACCTCCCCGCCCGTCCCCAGACCCGCACCACCGGCCGGCGCACCACGGAACGGATGGCACGACGGGCTTGCCCGAAAGTCGACGAAGCCGCGACTCACTGAACTACTGCGGTCCGCGCTCGGCCATGCCACAGAGACAGCGAAAGGATCTGTGATGGGGAATGGCTACCGGCCGATATGCGACGGCGGCCCGCACGGGAGTCCAGGTGGAGCCCAGTGACCTGGGCTCCACCGGACCGATGGGGTTTCCCGGCGGGCAGCGATGGGGACTGGGCAGACTCGGCCAGCTCTATACCGCGCGCCATAGCCGGATGGATCCTCGTGCGTCTGGGGAGCTGTAGAGCGCACGGGACAGGGCATGGGAACGGTGCTGCTGGTAGTTCTAGCGCTCCTGGCCGCAGGAGGTGTGACGTGGAAGCTGGTGGCCGCCGGGCGTCGCGAGGCCGAGGCCGAGAGGCTCCGACTCGCGGAACAGGCGCGCATCCACGCGGTGCGATCGATGGAGGCGGTCTGGTCCCTGGGACCAACGGAGTTCGAGGACCACATCGCGGACTTGTGCCGCCGGGACGGCTGCAGGGAGGTTCGGCGGGTGGGCGCCGCCAACGCCTCGGTGCCGATGTGATCGGCAGGCTGCCCGACGGAAGGAAGATCGTGGTGCAGTGCAAGCGCTACGCCAAACACCGCACCGTTGGCAGCCCGGACCTTCAGAAATTTAACGGCACCGTCCGCGACGAACACGGAGCGGACGTCCCGCTGTTCGTCGCCTCATGCAAATTCACCAAGCAAGCCCGCGCCTTCGCCGCCCGCCACGGCCTGGTTCTCTTTGACGTGTTTAGCGACTGCCAACGGCGAGTCCGTGTCGCTCGTTGAGACGCAGTTCGGCCGCGTCACGTAGGTCTTTAGCTAACGGTTTGCTGCCGTTCGTCCTGTAAGCGATGAAGCGGAAGGAAGTCCTGGTGCGGAGTACGTTGGTGCTGGATGACCTGCGGGTCCAGAAGATCAGACGGGCTGACGGCAGCTGGGCGTTCTCGATCCTCTGGCCGGACTGCTCGGTCGACGAAGAAGCCGAGAGCTACCTGCGTCTCTACGAGGGATCGGGTTCCCAGGAGCCCTATGCCTACTACCTCGTCGACCACCTTCGGTGGCGCCTCCGCGAAGGGCTGACTACGGAGACGACCAAACTGACGGATCTCCACCGCTACCAGGGGGCGGTGGGTGCGCAAGTGCCGATGCCGTACGGGCAACCATGGCGGTTGCCGCCGAAGCGTCCGTACGGCACGTCGGCCCTGTCAGTCTCGGCGGCAGTCCTGAAGGGCTTCTACCTGCACCAGTGCGTGATGCGGGGCATCAACAACGAGCTCCGCGAAGCGCTGGACGTCGGCCGGCTGCCCACCCAGTCGGACCGCAAAAGGGCTTTCCTGGGGCATGCGATCACCTCGGCGCCGACGAACCCCCTGGCCCCACGGCAGGGCACACGGCGCCGTCATCCGAAGATGCTGCCGGACGGCGCCCGGTCGGAACTGATGGAGTCGGTGAACACCGCCCGGGACGAAATGGTCGTGACCTGGCTGTCCGACACGACCCTGCGGATCGGCGGCCTGACCGGCCTGCACCTGGTCGACCTGCACCTGCGCGAGAACGCCGACTGCGGCGAGTGCAAGAGACCGCACGTCCACGTCTGCCACCGGCAGAACAACCCAAACCGGGCCAGGGCGAAGAAGAAGGAGGACTGGCGCCTGGTCGACGGCGTGATCACGGGCGGCGAGATCTACCGGGTGAGTCCGGCCATGGTCAGTTCCTGCTTCAAGTACATGACGACGGAATACGCGAAGTACACCACAGGGCACGGCATGCTCCTGATCCAGCTCGCCGGCCAGCAGATCGGTGAGCCGTGGACCGCGGACGCGGCTCGCGGGATGCTGCGGCGGGCCGGAAGGCGGGCCGAGCTTCCCGGCCGTATCAAGCCGCACGCGTTCCGGCACACCACAACCTCGAAGATCCTCGACGTCACGAACAACGACAGCTGGGTCGCCAAGGAGGCCGGCAACTGGGCGTCGGTGCAGACCGTCGACGAGGTCTACGGGCACCCCGACATGCACTCCCCGGAGTTCATCTCCGCACTGAAGTCGGTATGGGGTGAGCCGGAGTGAACGAGCCCGTCCGCCACCTGCTGCCCCTCGTTGCCCCGGACCAGCCGAGCCGGACCACCGGCGACCGGCTGGAGCTGCTGCACACGCTGATGGAGGCGCCCGGGTCCGACGCCGGGCTGTTCCGGCAGGACATCATCCGCATCCCTGGAGACCATGACTCCTACGGGTGGCTCTGCACGGTCCCACAGTGCGCGCGCGCACAAGAACCCTGCCGGTCGCTCTGCCACGTCCATGATGCTGGGTGGCGCACGGCCCGGGAGGCCGGCGGCAATCTCGCCGACTTCATGCGCACGGCCGAGCCCATGAAGCCGGTGTCCTGGTATCACCCCGAGGACTGCACGATCTGTCCCGGGATCCCGGCCTCGGGCTCGTCACCGCTGTGCTTTCTGCATACGGACCGTTGGGGGGCGCGGAAGACGGCCTGGCTGAAGAAGCACGGCGAAGGACAGCCGGACTACGACGAGTGGCTCGCGGCGGAGATGCCGTTCCCGCCCTTCGGCCACTGCAAGGTGCAGGCCTGCCCGGATCCTGCGGAGAACCCGATCGGGATGTGTATGCGGCACGTCCGTCAGTACCGCAAGGAGGACTCCCCTGGCGGGGCCCGGCTGCCGATCCAGTGGGGTCGGTGGCTGGCGAACCGGGGCAAGCCCGTCGTGGTGCTCTACGACGACGAGCTGGAGTTCCGGAAATGGTGCCTTGAGACGCACCCGGTCAACCGGACGGACGGCAAGGTGTCGTTGCTGAGGCTACGTCCGCTGGTGAAGGCAGAAATCCAGTGGTGCATGCTCCAGCACACCCAGGTGAAGGTCGAGACTGGACACTGGCCCCTGCCCTGGATCCAGAAACTGGCGGACGACTGCCGCAAACAGCAGGTCAACTCACTCGCGGACCTGGACTTCGACGGCATGAGGCAGGCGCCACGGCTGGTCGGCAAAGCGATGCTCCGCCTGCTGCGGATGGTCTACTTCACCCGCGAGGACACCAAGGACGCCGGCTACCTCGAGACCGAGCATTTCCGCGTCAGGATCAGCAACCACGGCGGGCAGATCGACCTGACCTGCATCTCGCAGCGCTGGCTGAGAGATCTGCTCTGGGATCAGATGGCGAACCGCCTGCTGGTCAACCCACCCCGCAGCACCCAGCCCTTCGACCTGACGCGACGCGGCTGCGCGGAACTCAGCGCGTTTCTGGAAGTCCAGGCACCGGGCGGCGGCCACGATCCCCGGGTCCTCGAAGGCCGTCACATGATCGACTTCGTCGCCGATCAGCGGCACCGGGCCCAGCACGGACAGCGGCCCCTCGCCGCATCCCGACGCCGCGGCGGCAAGGAGAACGACCCGGTCACCAAGGGCATGGTCATCGGGTTCTTCAACGGCGTCCGCCGGACCCTGCGCACGGCCCTGGAGACAGGGGACTCCGAAAGGATCGGGCTGGACCGCGCATTCCTCCTCGCCATTCCCGGAGCCGCCAGACCCAAGAACCGCCGCCGGCCGTTCACCGATGACGTCGCCCAGGCCCTGGCCGCTGAGACGCACCTGCAGGCGTTGGAGGGCAAGGACCCCGATGATCGGGGCCTGAGGGACATCTGGGAGGGCCTGGTTACCACCGGCCGCCGCTGCCGCGAGGTGCTGGAGCTGCGGCTTGAGTGCATCGGCCGCCTCGGAGGTCTTCCGATGTTCTGGTACGACGCGACCAATGTCGGCAACTACGACCAGGCCATCCGGATCTCCGAGCGCCTCTACGAGCGGGTCGAACGACGCCAAGCCAAGACCATCGAACGGTTCATCGAGCGAGAAGGCCGGCCACCCACCGCGGAAGAACGCCTGAAGATCGCGCTGTTTCCCCGCCGGGCCATGAACCGGAAGCACGTCAAGGGCATGAGCTACGGCTGGTTCAACGCACAGTTCCGCGAGTGGATCAACGAGCTCGACATCGGCCACTGCGTCGCCCACCAGGCTCGCCATTCCCTGGCCACGAACCTGATCAAGAACGGCGCGAACCTCACCCACGTCAAGCGCTACCTCGGGCAAGTCTCCGAGGCCATGGCCGAGCACTACGTCCACCTCGCCAACACCGACCAGCGGCTCGAGGACGCGCTCAACGCGATCTAGGTCACCGGACCCGGCGCCCCGGAACCCGGCGTCATCCTGTCCGGTCGCGACCCTATGACCCGCGAGCAGGCCGAGGCGATCATGATCGACCTGACCCGCAAATCCACCCCGGCCGAAGGCGGCTTCTGCACCCTCCAGGCTGTAGTCGACGGCGCCGCCTGTCCCTGGCAGATGGACTGCCACAACTGCGAGAAGTTCGTGATGTCCGGCGCCGACCTCCTTTACTGGCACCGCAAGCGCGAGCAGTGGCGCATGCTCGCCGAACGCGCCCCCGACCCCAAGGTCGCCGACTACCTCCACCAGGTCTTCGAGCCCACCGCCCGCGCGATCGACGGCCTCGAGAAGGCCCTCGCCGCCGTCGGCCTCCTCGATGACGCCCTCGCCCTGGACCTGCGACTGCCCCAGGACTACTTCGGCCGCGTCTGGGCCACCGCCTTCCGCGCCAACCAACTCGCCCAGCACGAGGACCACGGCGACACCGACTTCGACGACGAGTACGACAACGAAGATGAGGTGACTCCGTGACCTCCGGATCCGGCCAGACCGCGGCGGCTATCGCCGCCCGGCGTCAACAGACCCAGGACAAACTCACCCGCGTCGAGAAGGCCATCGCTCAGCTCCGCCGCGAACGCGGCCGGCTTGCAGTGCGGGCGATCGCCGAGCGGGCGGACGTGTCTCCCACGTTCCTCTACGAAAACCCCGATGCCCGTGCTCTCGTCCAGCAGGCCGTCGTCGACAGCAAGAGCCGCCACGACCGGCGCACCGGCGACAAGCACGAGCAGATCGAGGCGTCCTGGCGTGAGCGGGCCCTGAACGCCGAGGCCGAACTCACTCGGACCCAGAACGAGGTCTTGGTTCAGCGGCAGCGGATCGGCGAGCTCATGGGCCAGCTCCGCGACGCAGATGGAATGGTCCCGGGCGAGTCCGTCCAGCACCTCACCACCGAGAACACCACCCTCAAGCGCCGCGTCCAGCAGGTGACGCAAGAGCACCGCAAGCTCCAAGAACGCCTCGAAGGAGCCCGGACCAACCTCCGCTTCTCCGACAAGCGCATCGCCGACCTCGAAGTTCAACTCCTCGAACTCCAGCAGGCCGCTCCGGCCAGCGCCCGGCCCTGAAGGAGACCCAGGGCCGAAGGGGCCGATAGTTGGGCAACAGTGCGATGACACGTCACGGACACATACGCGACGTGTCATCCCTGGTCAGCGCCACTGCTGACCAGGGAACACCGGTCGCTGCAGGAACGGCTCGAAGGCGCCCGATCCAACCTCCGTTTCGCTGACAAGCGCATCGCCGGCCTCGAAGCCCAGCTCCTGGAACAGCAGGAAACGGCTGTTGGCCGGATTCAGTGACCCGATTTGGCTCTTTCGCTCTCCGTAGTCGATCCGCTTCGCTTGGCACGCGACACCATGCACCACCGCCAACGAGGACGGAACCATCGCATGACCTCAGCCAGCCCCGAAGAATCCGCCGAAACGACCGCCGGCGAGGGTATCCAGCAGATCCCGATCGTAATGAGCGTGACGGAGCTGCCCGCCGTCGTAGACGCCCGCGACGCGCTGCTGCGGGCCATCAGCCAGGAAGCCCAGAACGCCACGGACAAGTTCCCGGGCCAGGCATCCAAGGCCCTGGAAGAACTCGCTCGGGCCTACGCCCTGGTGACCACCAACACCACGTCCGTCGCCGGCACCACACCCGCCATCCAACCCCGCGCAGACGACGCAAGAAGCAGCATCCACATCACAGCCAACATCCCCACCCAGCAATTCCACGTGCAGCCCGTCAACCCGGACTTCGGCAAGGACGAGGTAATGAGCTACAACACCGTGAGCGGGACACTGTCTGAGGGCTGACCCTCGTGCCGGCGGTCCCGCCGGACTCCGTCCGGCGGGACCGCCCAACCCCCACCACATCACTGACGCCTACGCGACGCATCACCCCAGCTCAGAGCCACACGGCAAGTTCGACGGTCGGTAAAGACGTCGACCTGCTCGGCTTCTGGAACAGCGGCACAGCCCTGTCCGCGCTCCTCGACCTGGACATCGGCCGGTCCGGCACCAACCGGAAACTGGCCCCGGACTACTGAGCCCTCCTGGCGCTCAGCGATCGGAGTGGACGCCCTTCCAGCCATACCCGAGCCCCCGGCGCCGGGGGCGCGAGCTCGGGGCAGACGGCACCGGGCGGGTGTGCAGCGCGTCGGTCACCGGCACGGCCGCCGCCGGGTAGAGACCGGCGGTGACCTGTCCGGAGGCGAGGACCCGGGCGTACGTCTCCGACTCGTAGGCGGCCAGGGCCACCGCAAGCGCGGCCACCGCCGTCTCAGTCGGCCCCGCGCCCTGTGGAGTTCGTCCTCGATGGCGGGCGGCTGGCGGGGGAGTGCGCGGCCGGTGGCAGAGGAGCACGGCGAGGGCCTGGGCGTGAGCCGTGTCCATCGTGATGGTCAGCAGAGCGGGGCCGATCTGGTGGACCCGGTGCCCGGTGAGGCTCTGCGCTGTGAGCGCCCGCCGCAGTCCGGTGCTCAGCACCGCCGGGTCCGCTGCGGCATCGACACGGCGGGCAGGTACGGCAGCGGCCGGGGCGTGCTCAACGCGTGCACGGAGCGCGGCGACGGCGGCCGGGATGACCTCCAGGAGGGCGGCCTCCGCGCTGAGTCATCAGGGTTCGACGATGAACCGGTCTCCCTTGTAGAGGTTGCAGATCCAATGACTTAACTGCACGTTGCTGGGCGAGTGTTCGCCACCAGCCGTTAGCGGTATTCGATGGTCCAGGGTGGCGCTCCACATGTCGGGCCACTCCCGCTGAGCATCGACGGGCGTGCGGCAGATCTGACACTGCCACTCGTCTCGTTCGTAGACGGCGAGAGGATCCAACCGTTCGATCGTGCCGTCGATACCCAACTTGCGCATGCGCGCCGCATAGCTGTTTGCCGAGCGGGACTCGCGCTTCAGGCGTTCCGATCTGGAAGCATAGGACGGCGTCCACATCCTGGGTACCGAGCGTTCGCCGCATACGAAAGCTGACCAGGTGTACTCCTGACCGTTGACGTCCACGTCGCGGATGATCTCGCTGTACCAGCACCACGTGCCGCCCTCGGCCTCGAAGGGTGCGAACGTTTCGAGACGACGGAGCCCCAGGTACGGACCCAGGATCAGACTGGTCGGCGTCCAGGAGGCATCAGTGAGGTAGTAAAATACCGAGCCGGTCTGTGTATGAACGGCCGCAGCCACGCGACTCAGATCCCAGCGATCCGTTCGCAGTTCGCTGGGCAGAACGTGAGAAGGAAGGTCTACCGCCCGGTGCACCGCAGTCATTGACCCATGGCGTTCCACAAGATCTCCAGGCTTCGGGGAGTATCCGAAGAGCTCGTAGGGGAAGGAAGCCTCCGCCGCCAGCGTGCGGAACACGCGAGGCGACCGTGGAGGCTGGGGATCGGGTGCGAACACAGGCGGCGGGGTGAACTCACCACGCTCAACCTTCCGATTGAACCGACGATTCAGGTTCAGATTGCAGCGCGGCGAACACACGTGTCGATCACGATGCTTCCAATGCGCGTTAGCTGGTACAGGCTGGTCACAGACCCGACAAGGCTCACCACCCTTCGCGCGACTCTCAGCCAGAAGCTGCTCATCACGCCACTCCCAGTACGCGCTGTCATTGCCCATGGTTCCCCCTGCCTATCTGTCAGTGGGAGCCCATGAAGGTCACCCCCGGCTCGGGCCAGCTTGTCAGCGGAACAACCCGGCGCGCAGGTCGTCCACGAAGGCGGCCGAGGCAATCGCGGTGTCGGCGGCCTGGCAGGCGTAGTGGCCTTCGCGCGCCGGTGGTGAACTGACCGGCGGCGAGGCCCGGTGCCTGATGACCGCAGAACCTTGCCCGGATCGCCGCGCTCACCCGCGCGGCCGAAGCCCGTGGCCGCACTGTCGAAGAGCAGGCCGACCATACGAAGCCGGCGACTCAGGCGAAGCAGACCCTGGCCGCAGACACGGGCGCCCAGCAGCATCCCAAGGCGCAGCCGGACCAGGGCAGGGGAGCGGGTCCCCGCTGAGAGGGTAGCCCCATGGCCTGCCCTTCAGGGGGGGCCTCTTGGACGGCCGGATCAGAGCGTTGCCTCGCGGGACGGACCGCGAAGTCGCCGTGCCAGTTGTCGGGACGCGGAGGAGGTCAGCGAGGGCGCGAGTGAGTGACCGCCCAAGCACGGAGGCCCGATGGCTAACCCGATCCCGACGTACATCTCGCCGGAGCGGCTGGAGCGGCTCCCTGCGGCGACCGCACCGCCACCGTCGCGCCCACCGATGGAGCTACAGCAGGTCGGGACTGCAGATGCCGCAGCCACGCTTGCGCGTCTTCTTCATCCGGAGCTCCTTCGCGGTGAACAGAACGGGAAGCCGCTGCCAGGCGATATGGCGCGCCGCGTTGTCGTCCTTCTGCTTACGGGCATGTCTGATGTTGCATTCCAGCATCGACAGGCAACTGTCCACGCTGGGCAGGCTTCTGCAGTCCCACCGGTGCAGCCGGCTGGCCGTCACCGCATAGACATGACCGTTGGCAACCTGGTCCTTGTAGCGGGCGATGTCTTCATCGGCATGTCGTCGCACCCGGCTGATCCGCTGACACAGTTCGCACTCGCTGCTCGATGTCGGGGCCTGACAGGTACACCTTCCGCAGTTCACGCACTCGATACAGGGATGCTGGGGAGCTTCCCGGGCCGCTGGCTGTCCTGTGTGAGGGGCACCACGCAGCGCGTTCTCGCGGACCATCGCTGCGAGTCGAGCCGACAGCTCGATCTCCGACGCGGTGGCGACGTAGCCGCCAGCCAGAGCCAGGTGGCGTTGCGACCGCGCCAGCGTCGAGCCGGGGATGTCCCGGCCCAGGACAGCCTGCTCGATCAGCCACCGCGCTGCCCCGACAGCGAGCATGGCTCCCTCAACCCGTACGCCACCCGGCATGGAGCCCTCAAGCGCGGAGGGCATGCCGATGGCCTGCTGGTCGTGGGGCTCGATGGCCCCGGAATCGACTGACCGCGCCAGCACCCTCTCGATGGCGCGCAGCATGTCGATGACCCCCTGCCAGTCCTGCGGCGAAGGCCGAGCCGATCGCGTCAGATCCACACGCTCTCCAACTCCCGACCCTCCTCGCGGTCACGGGAGCGCCGCGATCTGTCCCGAACGGCCTATCCCCTGGCCGCCACACCGGGCCAGCCCGACATCGCAGTCCCTCGTCTTGCGGGCCAACTGCGCCACCTGCGGCGGCAGGTAGCTGTCCAGCGAGTCGACTTCGTCGCACAGCCGTGCCTTCAGCCCGTACAGCACCGCCTCGGTGAACAGGCTCTGCGGATCGTCTTCGGGTTGCAACGCCCGCTCGGCTTGTTGCTGCCCCTCGTGGTACCGCATCCGGTTGACCGGCGCTCGCATGGCCTCGTAGGTGGGCACGGTGAAAACTCCTCCAGGAAGCACGAAGCCCCCGGCCGGGGGCCGGGGGCGGGTGGCTGTTCGTGTTGAAGGGCTTCGGTGACGTGGTGTGCTCAGCGGTGTCGGGTGCTCGGGACAGTCGTGCGCTGATTGGTGCTCGATGAGGGTGGATTGGGTTGGAGTGGAACTATGGAGAGGGCGGGGCGCAGCATTCGCACGGCGCCGTCAGATGTCGCCGTGGTGGTCTCGCATGGCTTCCGTCCACTGCTCGGGTCGGGTCGTCTGGCAGCGGGGGCATCGGCGCCTGGTGACGCGTTCGGCGACGGGGAAGTCGGACTGTGCGGAGTGCACCTGGAGCAGGTCCAGGAGCAGCGGTTCGTGGCAGAGGGGGCAGGTCTGCCGTACGTGGTGGTGTTCATGCGCGGGAGAGTGCACACGCGCGTCGCTTACCGTCTCGGGCTGCCGGGACGGCCCGCCTGGCGGGGCGCTTCGGCAAAGACTTGCTGATGGCTTCCCGCCCGGCGGGAAGGAGCCCAGTTCGCGCTTTCGCGCAGGTCAGGGGCGGGTTTCCATGACCCAGTGATCAGCAAAGCGGAGGTCCGTCCGGGAGACGGGGTGCGTTACCTGTTCCGCGGCGTGATGGTCGGTGACGGCCGGCGCCCTGCGGGCACGTCGCTGCGCGACGCGCAGGAGGAGGCCGGTGTCTCGCCCGGTGTGTGGAAGGGCCGGGGCCTGGCCGCGGTCGGCCTGGCGGCCGGGGACGTGGTGACCGAGCGGGAGGCCGAACTCCTCCTCGGCGAGGGCCGGCACCCGGACGCCGACCAGATCGAGCAGGCCCTCTTGGCGCAGGGCAAGACCCCGGCGCAGGCGCGGCGGGCGACAGTGCTGGGCAGGCCCATCGAGCACAACCAGTCACCCGAGACCGAAGACGCGAAGGAGCGGACGGCCTGGCTGGGGATGGACCTGGTTTTCCGGGCGCCGCCGACGGTGCACATCGCGTGGGCGCTCATGGATGACGAGACCCGCCGGGTACTGGAGCTGTGCCAGGACATCGCGAGGGACAAGACGCTGGCGTGGCTCGAGGACGCGGTCGCGGAGATCCGGTGGAAGAGCGGCGGCAAGAGGAGTGCTCGGGTCCGCGACGGGCTGATCGTCGCTGTGTTCCGGCACTACGAGTCCCGAGCCGCCGATTCGCGGCCCCTGCTCCACGACCACGCCGTGGTGTCGATCCGCGCCCGACGGCCGGACGGGACATGGGGCAACCAGACGGCCGATGCCCTGATGAAGCACATCGTCGCGGCCGACGCCCTCTACACCCTGCTCTTCATGGAGGAGGTCTCGGCCCGGCTCGGGTGGGCGTGGGAGCCGCGCGAGGTGACGCCCGGCCGCCGCCCGGTCATGGAGATCGCCGGGATCGACCAGCGGCTCATCGGCTGGCAGTCCACCCGACGCCAGCAGATCGGGGACGCCCTCCCCCTCCTTGCGGCCAAGTACGAGGAGCAGCAAGGCCACCCGCCGGGGGAGCGGGCCGCCTACGCGCTCGCCTGCCAGGCCGCCGACCAGACCCGCTCACCGAAGCGCACCCAACTGCGGTCGCTGTCCGAGCTCCGCGCCGCCTGGCGGGACTCGGCAGCCCGAGCCTACGGAGCCGACGTCGTCGCACGGCTCGCGGAGCGCGCCCGAGCAGCGGCCGCAGCGATATGGGCGCGGGTGCGCCCGGTGGTCGACGTCGCCCTGGCCGCCGTCGAGACCATTGCCGTGGTGTACGTGATGCGCGGCGCGTTCGCGCACCGCCACCTCCTGGCCGAAGCCCGCCGCCACCTCTCCTACGCCCTGCGCGGCAGACCCCACGAGCGCGGTCTGGACGAACAGATCGTCCAGACGGCCATCGACGCCTACACCCGCCCTGTCGGCCGGGGCCGGATGATGACCGCCGACCTCCACGCCCTCTACCCCCGCGACACCGAGGGCCAGGCCGTGCTCCGCCCCCTGACCCGCAACCGGTCCGCCACCCCGTACCAGCGGGCCCGTCTTGCTGCCGGCGCGCTGACCGCCCGGGTCCACGCCGCACGCCGCGCGGACCGCCTGAACTCCCGGACCCGGCCGCACACCGTCGCCGTGCCGGGCACCCTGAGCTCCCGCACCAGGCGGAGGGCCGGCCGGGACCTGGAGCCGACGACGGACGTCGCCGCGGTGGAGCTGACCCGTCGGACGCTGGAGGCCGCAGTTGCGGAGATGGCCGCCCGTCTCCAGGCCGGTGTCCGGGAACGAGCCGCCGCCCCTCGCCCCTCTTCCAAGTCCGCGGCGGCTCCGCCGCCGAGCGCCCAGCAGCCTGTCCAGCCCGCGCCGGGCCGGACACCACCCACCGGAGGAATCGCATGACCACCACGCCGCCCGCGGACCCGAGGATTGAAGCCGTCGCCACCCGGCTGAAGGAGGCCGCCCGGAAGCGCGCCGAGGCGTACGCGCCGCCCACGGACTGGCAGCCGATCTGGAAGCGGCCCCGGAAGCCGAAGTCCATCAAGGCGAAGAAGGAGCAGTTGGCCAAGCAGCGCAAGCGGCTCAAGGCGGCGGGAGTCCGACGGTTCTACGGCGCCCAGTCGCGTAGGCCGCGGCCCCGGCGGAACCGCATCGGCAGCGCCGCCGCCCGCCGCGACGCCCGCGCCCTGTCCCGGATGCGGCACTCGAACGCCTGGCTGTGGTGACGAGGCCGAGCGCCGTCCACCGAGTGGACCGCCCCGAAGTCGACACCGGGTGGATTCCATCGGGTGGGCTCCACTCAGTGGACTCCACCCAGTGGGTGCCACCCTCGCGGTGGGCTCCACTCGGTGGAGTCCACTGCGGTGCGCACCCGATTGACGGTGGACTCCACCCTCGGGCGCACCACGATGTCCCGCACCGCACCGGGTGCGCACCATCCGCACCCTCGCCCAGCCACCCCCTTGTCCAGGTTCGGCCGACCCCCTTGTCCACCCTCCGCACCACCCCTTGACCAGGTTCCACCGACCCCCTTGACCGGGTGCGGCTCCACCCCTTGACCACGTTCTCCACTGGCACGTTTCTCCTCGACACAGCCGGTTGCGGCCGCCGATCAGGGCCTGGTCAAGGGGGTGTGTGATAGGGCCCCGCCAACACGGAAGCGCACCTGGTGCGGTGCACGGTGGTGCGCATCATGGCCCCGGTGCGGTGCGGTGCGGTGCGGTGCGGTGCGGTGCGGTGCGGTGCGGTGCGGTGCGGTGGTGTGGTGCGGTGCGGTGCGGTGGTGCGCCCATCGGGTGGAGGCCACCCAATGGGCGCGGTGCGCACCGTCGCCGTCCCCGCCGCGAACTACACGATGGAGAGGCGCACCAGGTGGGCATCGTCCCGTGCGGGGTGGCCGGCGAACATCTCCGTGGTCGGTTCGCCGGCCTCCGGGCCGGGCAGGGCGGTGACGGGGACGACGATCCGCTCGACGGCGTCGACGAGCAGCTCGGCCATCCGCGGCTCGGCGCCGGCGAACTCGCGGGCGGCCTCGACGTCCTGGGCCTGGACGGCGCGGAGGTAGCTGAACGCGCTGATCGCCGCGTGCGGGGTCATCGGGGCGAGCGGCAGGGCGGTGGTCTCGGGCATGACGGCTCCTCACGTACGGGCCGCCGCGCGGATCGCGACGGCCTGGTTCCGAGCCTTGGGGAGCCGCCCTGTGGACAGAGTCCGCGCATCGAAGGTGACCGCCCACCCCCCTTGTCCAGGTTCGGACGGTCGCGCGTTTCCCCTTGACAGGGTCCGCCAGGTGCGACAAACCGCCCATCCCGGGAGGGGAGAAATCTCCGTCCCGGCACCCTGAGCGACGGCCGGGGAAAAGCCGCTGCCGGACCCGGTACACCGCTGGGAGACTCCGGGGATGACCACGCAGCGCCTCCCGACGAACGCGCCCACTACTTCGTCGGCCAGTACGCCGACATGCACGACCTCGTGGAGGACCTGGTCGTGCCCGACGGCGTACCCGAGGCCGCGGCGACCGTCCTGCGCACGGCCCGGGAGCTGCTGCGCCAGTCCTACTACTGCTACGAGTTCTCCACTGTGGCGGTCATGCTGCGCGACCGCATCCCGGGCGCGGGCAAGAAGCCGCTGCACCAGCTCATCAAGCAGGGCGCCGATACCGGCGTCCTGACCGTCCGGCAGGCGGAGTACCTCGACTACGGCCGCCAGATCCGCAACGGCATGGCGCACGGCCAGACCACCCACGCGGCGATGCCGCCGGCCATGGCCGTGCCGATGGTGACCACCTCGTTCACGATCGTCTCCGAGCTCTGCGCCGCCCCCACCGAATGATCACGGCTCGATAACAGGCGTCACACCATCGGCTTCCCCGGCACCTGTAGCAGGTGAATGCGGGACTCCGCCCGGAGTCCCGCGCCACCAGCGTGAGGAGCTTGAACGATGACGTACGCCAGCAGCGCCCGGCAGCCCGAGCCGGAGCCCCGCCCGACCTGGTCAAGGGGTGCTGAGAGCCCCGCAGCCGACCCGGAAGCCAGTGCCGCGAACAGTGCTGCGAACGTCTCCAACGTCATCCCCATCACCGCAGCTCACACCACCCGCCAGGGGCCTGTCCGGCACGCTGACACCTCTCTCCCTAACCCTGAGACACCAGCGAAGGGGAAGGAGTCCGCTCCCACGGCCGGGAAGGTACGAGCCGATGCGCTGCGGATGCTGGGGTGCGTACGGATAGCCACGGTCCGGCAGATGGCCCAGGTGATCACGGGGGAGGAGTCGGACGGCCGGTCGTACGTGCGCAGGGCCATGGTGGAACTGACGGAGCTCGGGCTGGCGGAGACGAACGGCAAAGACGGCAAGCACCAGATCTGGAACCTCACCGCGGCCGGGCAGAAGGCTCTGGCCGACGGCAACGAACTACCGTCACGACCGAAGGCCGGCACCGGAGCGAAGGCCGTCCGAGCCGGGTTCGGCCCGCACGCCGTCGCGGTGACCGACACGATCCTCGCCTACACCGACACCGTCCTCGGTGGGCGCCGGGAGTACCTGACCGACTGGCAGGTGGAGGTCAATCACGCCATCAAGGAGACCGGCCTGTCCTTCAACACCGACGCCGTCCTCGCCGTGCCGACCAAGACCAGCGAGGTCCGCCTCTTCGAACTCGACAACGGGTCGATGAGCCGGGCCCGCCTCGCCAAGGAGGTCTGGGACTACGAGCGCTACGCCGGGCACCGTGTATGGGAGGGAGCCCGCGGCACCATCGGCGGGACGTACCCGTTCTGGCAGCGCCACCGCTACACCCGCTCCAAGACCTTCCCGCGGCTGCACGTCGTCCTGGCGGGCAAGGCCGAGCACCTCCTCGACAACCGCCTCCAGGCGCTCACGGCCGCCGTGCAGGGCATCACCATCGCGGTGTGGGCCAACACCCTGCCCCGGCTCCAGCGTGGCGAGCCCTGGTACGAGATCGGCGTCGACGACCCGCACGAGCGTCGTGCCCGCTACCCCGAACCGGTCGGCCGCTGACCGGCGCTGGGCAAGCCCAAGGCGAGCCTGGGCAAGCCGCCCCGAACACCGGCTTGCCCACCCCGGCCGGAGGCGCTCCGGGCCGGCGGCATCGGTCACGGCCACCCCGGTCTTCCCGGCGAGGGCCCGGCTGACCGATGACGGGTGACCGATGACCGGGCAGCGCCTCGGCGGGAGTTGCATGGACGGGTCACGGCGCTGACGTGCTGTTTGACCGATCGCGGGAGGCGGATCGGTCACAGCCGGCCTGCCGATCGGTCACGGCTTTGGCTGGGCAAGCCCTCGGTACGGAGGGCTTGCCCAGCATCCGAGTCGCGTGGCGGGACGGCTCCCGAGGTCGTGGCGTCATCGTCTGGGACGCGACAGCCCGGAGCCGGCCGCCGCCTCCTCGCTGGCCGTAGACCGGAGTCATGAGACGAAGCAAGCAGGAGAGCCCGGCCGTGCTCGGGCAGAGCGATGCGGGCGACATGTGGCTGGCGCTGGCGCGCCTTCACGCGGCCCACCGCGACCCGGTAGGCCGCCTCGTGCCGTTCGAGCGGCCGGATGCGCTGTTGGCCCTCACCGAGCCGGACGAGGTCCTGTTCACCGCGCGGGTGGAGCTGTCCGGGGTGGAGACGATGGGCCACCTCCGCGATCTCATCCGCACGGTCACCCACGGCGTCACCACGGAACTGGGCTACGCCGGGCCCGGGGTCGCACTGGAGGTCATGGTCGGCAAGCGCCACGAACTCGCCCTGCACCGGGCCCACGTCGACGGCCTCACCCGGCTCCTGCGCCACGCCGTCGACACTGTCGCGGCTCGCAGCACGCCCGGGGGTGGCCGGTGCTTCCACTGCGACGGCACCGGGCTTGCCCGCCCGCTGTGGGAGGCCGGGCAAGCCTGAGCAGCCGGGCAAGCCTGAGCCGCTGGGCAAGTCTTAGGGGAGCCTGGGCAAGCCCTCCGCGCGGGCGGGCTTGCCCAGGAGCCGACGGCTTGGTCAGCGATCTGTTTCCGGGTCGGCCGCTTCGTTCGGTCCGGTCTCCGGATCCGAGCTGTCGTCGACTTCGGAGACTGCCGTGTCATCGTCATCGGCAGGGCCCTGGAGTCCGCCTGCCAACGCGGCTGCGGCGATCTGGTTGATGGTCGTCTGCGGGAAGATGTGGCTGTAGTCGATCTTTGGTACGAGGTGGCTGAAGTCCAGCTGGGGGAGCAGCCCGCTGAGGTCGGGCTTCGGCAGCCCGGCGATGAGGCGATCAGCAGCCGCCTGGTTCAAGGTGGTGGCGATGTCGAGCGTGGGCATCGAAGCTCTGATCTGCTCGATGAAGCCCTGCCCGAGAAGATCGGCGGCAGTCAGTTTGGGGACCAGGTCGGAGACGCTGCGCGCCATGACACCAGCGACGTCGAGCGTGGGCATGGCCCCGGCGATGCTCTCGGTGATCAGGCGTTCGCCGGAGGAGTGGGCGAGCTGGTTCCTCAGGACCCGCTGCGCGCGCGAAACCCTGGCCTTCAGCTTCTTGATGATCTCCATGCACCGCGCATCGTCTGTGTCCGGGAGCACGGGTTCGCCGGGGGTCAGCAGGGTCGGTGCTTCGTCCCCGCCGTTCGCGGAGAAGAGGACCTTCATCTCCCAGACGCACGACACGTACCGCACGTCTTCGTCGTCGCCGTTGGCGGCAACACCGTGCAGCAGCCAGCGGGTGTTGGCCGTGTACCAGACGCTGCCCTCGATCTCGTGACCGAGGACGTCCGCGATGCTCAACAGCTCGGCTTCGGGAGAGGCGAGCCACTGACGCCATTGAACGGACGCCTTGGCGGTGTCCAGACCGACGAACCCGACCGGTGAGCTGAGCACCTCGACCGCGGTCCGCGACACCCGCTCGCGAACGGACAGCGACCTCAGCAGCTCCTCGGTGGCTGCTTCGGCGTCCCGCCCGGACACCAACTTGGTGAACTTCGAGACGACCGCGTCGAAATCGGTGAGCCGGGTGAGCCGGCCTTCCAGGCCGCGCACATCCTCGTTCATCGGATAGGGATACGTGGCCCCGTCGCCGAAGTCCTTGGTGTTGTTCGTGACGAAGCAGACCTCCGCGTCCGGGTTCTCCTCCAGGTACTCAAGGATGGAAAACCAGACCGCCGCGTCGCGACCGCCCTCGGACCGATCCTTGGTCGCCTTCGCCGGCGGAAGGGCCATGGCTTCACGAGCCAGCGCCTTGCGTGCGGCGTCCCCGCTGGTGCCTATGACCTCGAAGATCTCCTCGTACGCGCTGCGCCAGTGGGCAACGAGGCGGTTCAGATCGAGCGGCTCCAGGGAGCTCTTCAACTCCCACGGCAGTGCCTCGCGCAGCTTTGTCAGGGTGTTCACGACGGCCCGGTACTTGTCGGGGTAGTGCTTCGTCTGGTGGGCGACCAGCTCCTCCATGACCATCCACGGCACGGCCACCTTGTGGTGGCCGGACTGTCGCAACTTGCGGATGATGTCGGCCCGATGTCCGGACGGCGGGAGAAGGTTCACCGCATTCGTATCAAAGATGATCAACCGTGCCTCCGTAGCGTTCACCGGGCATCATCTCGTGCGGCTCCGCACCAGCAGTAGGCCGTACCTCGATCCGGAGGGGTTGCACCGGACTGTGCAGGAGGTTCTTCAGGTGCCGGCGGTCGGTGGACATCCTGATGTTCCGCAGCCGACGCGACGAAGACTCCACCGAGCGCCTCGTCATCGAACTCAAGCGCCCCACCGTCGAGGTCGGCAAGAAGGAACTCGACCAGATCAAGGGCTACGCCCGCGCGATCGTCGACACCCCGCAGTACAAGGGGGTGGAGGGCTGCAAGTGGCGGTTCTACCTCATCACCTACGACTACTCGGACAAGATCCTTCGGGACATCCGACAGAAGGACAAGCCGGCGGGGCTGCTCGACGACCAGGACGAGTACGAAGTCTGGGTGAAGAGCTGGGCTGAAATCTTCGATACCGCCGAGAAGAAGCTGCTGTTCTTCCAGCGCCAGCTGAACTACGAAGCCACGGACGCTCGCGTCACCCAGCACCTGCGCGAAAGCTACTCACGCTTCATCCCCGAGGGCCTAGCGGAAGACCAAGGCCCGGACACGCCCGTCGCCAGCTGACGAAAATGGGGTACCGGGGCCGGGCGATCCCGCTCAGCCTCGGACGTCTGCACGGTCACGGGGAGCCTCCGGGGGAATCGGTGTGCGGCGGGCGGCCTGCTGCGTGGCCGCCCGCCGGGGGCCGAAATGTGTCAGCGGGTGGTGTAGCCGCCGTTGAGGAAGATCGTCTGGCCGTTGGCCCACCAGCCGTCGGTCAGCAGGTGGCGGATCCACGGGACGATGTCCTCGATCTTGGTGAGGTCGCCGTTCATCGCGGATGACTTGTGGTAGGCGACGGAGTCGTCGTCCTCTGCGGGGTAGAAGAACGAGGTGTCCATCGGCCCGGGAGCGATGTTGTTGACCGAGATGTTCCGGCCGAACAGCTCCTTCGACAGGGCGCGGGTGAAGTGCTCGACCGGGGCCTTGCTGCCCGCGTACGAGGAGTACAGGCCCGTGTAGGCGGCCAACAGTGACGTGACGATCGTGACGATCTTCCCGCCGTCCTCGATCCGGCGCGCTGCCTCGCGCATCACGAAGAACGCGGCCTTGGAGTTGACCGCGAACATGCGGTCGTACTCCTCCTCGGTGATCTCGGTCAGCGGCTTCTTCAGCACCATGCCGGCGGTGTTGATGCTGTAGTCGAGCCGGCCGAACCGGTTCACGACTTCGTCGAGGACCCGCTCCACCTCGGCGACCTTCGTCAGGTCGCCCTGGATCGCGAACGCTTCGCCGGGGCCCTGGTTGATCTGCTCGACGACATCCTCTGCCTTGGCTTTGGAGGAGTCGCTGTTGTAGTGCACGGCAACCCGGGCGCCCTCCGCGCCGAGGGTGGTGCTGATGAGCCCGCCGAGGTTGCGGGACGCGCCGCCGACGAAGGCGACCTTGCCGTTGAGTGTCTTGTCCGGGGTCTTGACCATGACAGCCCTCTCCTACGGTGTTTTGAACGTGGAAGGCACGGCTCCGGCAGACACCGAAAACCAGGCCAGGTCCACAGACTCACACCGGCAGGGGCCGCGCATCTTGAACGATCCGCTCACCGGTGGAACAAACCGCTCGTACGGCGCGGCCGGCTGCCGGTCAGCGCCGTCCGCCGTCGCTGTCCCGCAGCATGCGCGGGGTGGACCCCTCGTGGCGCCGCATTACCCGTGTCAGATGGCTCTGATCGGCGAAGCCCGCCTCCACGGCGATCTCCGCGATCGGCCTGTCGGTCCGCATCAGCTCCCGCCGCGCGTGGTCGAGGCGCTGCCCCATCAGGTACTGGTGCGGGGACTCGCCCGTCGACGCCTTGAAGGCCCGGCTGAGGTGGGACTCGCTCACCCCCGCCACCGCCGCGAGATCCGCCAACGTAACCCGCTGGGAAAGACGGGCGTGCAGGAAGTCCACGACCTCGGCCAGCCGACGCGGTGACAGCCCACCCTCACGAACCGGGACACTGCCACCGGCGCCCGCGACGCGCAGCATCACCGCGGCAGCGGCCTGCACGAGCGACTGCGCGTACAACGTGTCCGCCGGGCCGGGGCCGGCGTACTCGGCCACGAGCCGCTCCAACAGCATCTTCAGCAGCGGATCGGCGAAATGGAACCGCGGGACCAGCTCGACACGGCCCCTCGCACCGCCCTCGGCCGCCATCTTCTCCAGCCACACCGGATCAATACCCAGGAGCAGCAGCTCCACCTCATCCTGCCAGCGAGGCCCGCAAGCCCACCCGGCCGGATTGACCAGCGCCTCCCCGGCATGGAACCGCTCACGACGCGCGACGCCGTCCGCCGACCAGCGCAGATTCGCCGACCGCCCGGTATGTACCACGAGCACATGTACTGACGGGCCAACCGGCACGGGCGCCACATCGGACACCCCTGCCGCGCGCTCCAACGCCCGCTCCGTCACCGCATGACCGAGAGCGGACCCGCTGCTGTACAGGCACCGCAGTTGAGGCTTGATGTGCGACACACTCACCACCCCAGTATCCCGCCTCACAGCACCGGCCCACTCCTGGGTCGCTCGTAGGTGCCTGCCGGAGGGTCCGGTGGATGTCTGCTCGGCCCTTCTTGAACCGGACTTCGCCGTCAGCAGGGGGAGGTCAGTGGTGGAAGCGGATGACGACGCACCCGGGTTGTCCTGCTCGGCCGTCGCTGCCTTCGCGGCCGGCGGTGCCGCCGCCGGCAGAGCCTCCGGTGCCAGCGTGGCCGGCGTTGTCGCAGGAGGCGGGGACTGGTCCGGCGGGGTTGCCGCCGGCGCCGCCGCTGCCGCCCCGGGCGGTGCCGCTGGCTCCATTGGTGCCGCTGGTACCCGTGGTGCCCGGCTTGTAGCCGCAGTCGCCTTGGCTGGGGCTTTTGCCGCCGGCGCCGGCGGTGTCGCCTCCGAACATGGCGGAGCCGAGCCCGCCGGCGCCGCCGATGCCGCCGGGCGCGGTGTCGCTACGGCCGCTGAGTTCGACGGAGGTGCCGCCGCCGTCGCCGCCCTTGCCGCCGTGGTCCGAGCCGCCCACGGAGGAGCTGATGCCGCCGGCGCCGCCGTAGCCGCCCCGGCCGACGGTGATGCGCACGAGGTTGCCGTACTTGACGAAGTAGTGGCACTCCATGCGCCCGCCGCCACCCCCGCCGCCGCCACCGCCCCCGTTGCCGATGCCACCCCCGCCGCCGCCTGCGCCGGCGGCGATGACGGTCACGGTGACGGTCAGGGCGCCGTCCGGCAGCTCGCAGGACGAGGCTCCGACCTTCTTGAACGTGATGCCACTGGTGCAGGTGGTCGCGGCGGCTGCCGGAGGTGCCAGTGTCAGGGGCGCCACCACGGCCCCGACGCTCAACGCGGCTGCTGCGGCCAGGAGGTTGCGTACCGGGTGGCGGGGATTGTTGATCGTCATGTCGAAGGACGCTACGGAAGGTACCTGGGCCGTCGCCCCGCAACGGGCGACCACCACTCAAACGTGGGACTCGCCGGTTCGGCTGACCAGCTCAGGGGGCGAAGCCTGCAGTCTCGGCGGCGAGCCCCTTCGTTGTGGCGGGCCGGGCGAGACGTGTGCCGAGGCGAAAGCGCATCTCACCCGCGGCCGCGCGTACCTCTTGGGAGCGGGTTTCTTCTTCGAGGGCGCCGAGCAGCATCATGACTGCCCTTGCTTCGTCGCCGGTGAGGAGCGTGAAACGGGTGTCGGTGGCGGCGTCCAGGAGCACGCCGAGGAAGCCTTCGTCATCCATGTCCATGCCGACGACAACGCCGTACCCGGTCACCACCGCAACGCCCGGCGGCGGGTTGGTACCCGTCGCCGGGGCGCGTGTCGGGAGGGACCCCGCCCGGCCCTTAGGGTGATTCGCATGGACATGCGAAGGATCGTCGCGGTGCTTGCCGAGGAAGCTGAACTGCAGATCGAAGACCGTGTGTGGACGGTGGCACCGGACGATCGCGCACTCGCTCTTACCACCGAAGCCGGCCTGCGTGAGGCTGTCGGCCCGCCGGAGAGCCAGGAGGCTTTGCCGCAGATCGAGCGGCTCGAGCACCTGCGGGAGTCGCTCGCCGTCCTGGCGATCTCCCTGGCGCGTACTCATGGCCGCATGGCCTGGTTCCTCTCCGGTGCTCTCAACGCGCTTGAGCCGGTTCTGCGCTGGCGTGCCATGGCCGCTGACGGTGGGGGCACTTTCGGCACGGTTCTGCCGAGCGTGGAGGAGTACACGGAGGCGGAGGAGGCTGTCCGCCGGCTTCAGAACGTCCTTGCGAAGATCAGCCGAGTCGGTTGACCTACGTCCGACACGGTTGATCTGCGGAGGTCTCGCCGGCAAGTACGGCTTGGCCCGTCCGGTCGGTGCGTCGGCGGGCGTGGGAGTCGGTGGTGGCGGGGCCGGCCGTGGCCCAACCATGACCGGCCGGCCCCGCCACACGGTACGGCCCGGCACCCTGTGCCCGGCTTGGTACTCACATCACCTCCAACGCGGTCGGGCCGCAAGAGGTCACCGCGCACGGTGGCCTGTGGCGGTCTCCTGGTGCGCGCGAGGGTGCAGTGCTGAGAAGGGAGTGGGGCATGGCCGGATCGGGCCCCGGGGTGCCTGATTGACCTGGGGGGTCGTTTCGTGGTCTGAGGCGCGGATGCTATTGCCGGGGTTTTCCTGGTTTTCGCCTGTACACCCGCGGCTGCTGGCACCGTTGGGTGGGTAGGTGTGTGTGGAACCTGGTCAGAGGTCTCGCCCGTGCCGGTACCGCAGGAGCAGACGATGGAACCGACGTCACGATCCCGTCCCTCGGTGGACCTGTTCCCGCTGAAGGTTGTCGTTTGCGGCTATTGCCGGGCTTCTGCGGCCACCGGTGCGGCACGAACCCTCAGCGCGGATGGAGAGTGTCTGTCGGTGACCTGGCACGCCCGCACCTGCCCGCATCACGCAGCCGATCTCGTCCTCGCTGAGCGCAGCTGAGGCCGACTGTCTTTTGCGACTGTCTGGGCTACCCCTGCTGATGGGCTCGCAACCGGCCAGCTGGTCCACCGGCCCGGAGTGATCAGGAGGGGAGATTCGTGTGATCGCCGCGAGCACCTCCGCACGTGCCTGCGCCTCGGCTGCGACCCTGGGCAAGCCCCTCACGAAGGGTCTTCCCAGGCTCCACTCATGGGCCGTGCCGTCCCGGGCGCAGGACGTCGGCGTAGATCCGGGCCCGGACCCCGGGCTCGCCGGGATCCCTGCGTACCGGGCCGATGCCTGATGTGGCCCAGCGATCTTCCAGCGCGGCCATGACGGCCCGGACGGTGTCCTCGTCCCCGCCGGTGATGTCCAGGACCACCAGGCCGGGCTCCGCGATGTGCTGCTCGTCGATCGGCTTCATGAGCCCTGCGACGGTGTTGGGACCGGACCGGTTCGCCGGCGGCCCCAGGTCCACTCGCACGAGGGACCCCAGGCCGCGGGCGTCGCAGGGTCGGCAAGCTCTGTCGGGGTGCGGCCCCCGTCGCGGCCCTGGTGGCCAGGGCCGCACCCCGTACGTCCGAACGTACTCCGGGGCCGAAGCCACCGGTGGGGCTTTTCGCTGGCGGCCGTGGTCTGCGGCCTCACCCGTTCGCGCGCGGCCAGGTGCCAGTGGAGTGCGACGGGAACAGGCTGGGCGCATGTCCGCGAAGCTGATCGTCTACCCGCCCGACGAGCAGGGCTGGCGCCGGGTGCGCTACGACGGCGTCGCCATCGGGGTCGCGCACCGGCCGGCCGACATCCGGGTCTTCCTTGCCGCCGCCGGGCTGGAGAACGCCGAGGACGTGGACCTCACCGACCCCGACTTCGTGGAGTGGAGAGGCGCTGGCCCGGAAGCCTGGGAGCCCTCCCGCTGATCTTTCGCGGGGGTTGCACCGGAGGGCGGCTGGAGGGTTGTCTGAACGGTTGCATGAGGCGGGGGACCGAAGGTGTGACCGGGAGTGGGGCCCCCCGAATCCGGTGATCTTGCATTTATGCAGGTCAGATGCCGTGGGCAAGCCCTCTCAGAAAACGACACCTAATGGGGATCGAAGCCGGCGGATCGCTACCCGTTACCCGGTCCTGTGAGACCTCGAAAAAGAGTGCGGCCTCCGGCTTCATCTCGGCGGCGATCGGCTGACGTCCGGTGGGCCAATGTCCCAGGGTCTTGAGTTCCCAGGGCTGGCCCTGGGCATCAGCCAACCGCCACCGAGGAACGCGACCGTGAGGGTGCCAGGCGCCGGGGTCACTCCTAAACGACACTCGAGGCCCTGACCTCCAGAAAGAGATCGGAGGGCTCCGGCGTCCGGCACCTTCACGGCCGCTGCCGCGCGGATGATCGAATGTTCGTGGTCCGAGCCCGCCGCAGGGTGCACCTCTCACCTCACCGGGACGCCTTTGAGCTCCTGCACAGACCGAGGCCCCTGCGGTCAGCTGGGGTCACGAACGACTAATCGGATGACGGGCCCAGAGCCCTTCCATTAGGGAGTCGCGTGCCTCCGCACAGGTCTTTGACCAGCAGATATGCGCATCGGACGGAAGAGTAAGGGGGACGCCCGTGAAGGTGTTCTGCGGGATCGACTGGGCCAGCGACCACCACGACGTCGCCGTGGTCGACGGTGACGGCAAGCTTCTCGGACGGGCCCGGATCGGAGATGACGCGGCTGGCCTGCAGCAGCTGCTCGACCTCCTGGCCGAGCACGGTGATAGCCCCACCGAGCGGATACCGGTGGCGATCGAGACCTCCCGCGGCCTGCTGGTCGCCGCTCTGCGCGCAACCGGCCGGCCCGTCTACGCCGTCAACCCGATGGCCGCCGCCCGCTACCGCGAACGGCACAGCGTCTCGCGCAAGAAGTCCGACCACCTCGACGCGATGGTGCTGGCCAACATCCTGCGCACCGACGCCGACGCCCACCGCCAGTTGCCAGCCGACAGTGAGCTCGTCCAAGCCATAGCCGTTCTGGCCCGCGCCCAGCAGGACGCCGTCTGGGACCGCAACCAGGCCGGCAACAAGCTCCGCTCCCACCTGCGCGAGTACTTCCCCGGCTACCTCACCGCCGTCCAACCGGTCACCGGCGGCCTCAACGCACCGCTTGCCCGCACCCTGCTGGCCACTGCACCCACCCCCGGCCAGGCCGCCCGCCTCACCCGCCCCCAGCTGAAGGCCGTGCTCAAGCGCGCCGGCCGCCAGCGAGGCATCGACGCGGAGGTCGAGCGTCTCCACGCCGCCCTGCGCGTTCCGCAGATGCGCCAGCTCCCGCAGGTCGAGACCGCGATGGGCCGCCAGGCCCTGGCCCTGCTGGGCAAGTTCGAGGCCGCCTGCAACGCCGCGGACGACCTCGCCGAAGCATCGGTCGAGCTTTTCGAACGGCACCCCGACGCCGCGGTCATCACCAGCTTCCCCGGTCTCGGCGCGCTCAGCGGCGCCCGGGTCCTCGCCGAGATCGGCGACGACCGCACCCGCTTCGCCGACGCCAAGGCCCTGAAGGCCTACGCCGGATCAGCTCCCGTGACCCGCGCCTCCGGGAAAAGCCACTTGGTCATGGTCCGCCGGGTCAAGAACCAGCGGCTCGCTGCGGTCGGCTACGTCTGGGCCTTCGCCTCCCTCACCGCCTCGCCCGGCGCCAGGGCCCACTACGACCGCCGACGCAAGGCCGGCGACCGCCACAGCTCCGCCCAGAGAAACCTCTACAACCGGCTCCTCGGCTGCCTCCACCACTGCCTCACCACCGGCAGGCCCTACAGCGAGACCACCGCCTTCCCCGCCCCGCCCAAGCTCGAACTGGCCATCGCGGCTTGACCCGCTAGCCCCATCGGATGTCTCTTTGTCCGCGATAGCCGGGCGAAGAGGGCTGTCCCGTGTCCGGGGGCCGGCGGCGCCCAGGGGTACATGTACCGGTATGGCTCGTGAACGGATCCGGTGGCCCCTCGTCGTGGAACGGGCGCGGGAGATCGTGGACGGGTACGCGCCGCTGAAGGTCACGCTGCGACAGGTGATGTACCGGCTCGCGGCCGAGGGCGTGCTGCCGCACACGCCGCCGATGTACCGGCGGCTGTCCTCGCAGCTGGCCCAGGCACGGCGGGAAGGCCGCTTCCCCGACCTGATCGACACCATCCGCGAGTCCACGTCCCGCCGGCCTGGCCGGACGCGGACGCCTTCGTTCGGGAGATGCCCGACTGGTTCCGCCTCGACCGCACAGCGGGTCAGGAGCACGCCCTGTACGTCGCTGCGGAGAAGGACGTCCGCGCCCTCTACGAACGCCTGGACCGCCTCGAGGCGACGCCGACCCCGGCCGCCTGAGGGTGCGACACCGCACTGCGGTTCCCCCGGCCTACGCGTTCGTTCTGATCGACGGGGGAACGTGCCGCGACCCGTGAGGAATTGTGGGGTTTCTGTGTGGTGGGTGGCTGGTCGCTGAGAAGATGCCAGTGACCCGTCTGGTCCGGTGATGGGCCGGGGTCGTCAGGCTTTCGGGGCGGGATGCCGCCGCGATGGTGCGCGAGGGGCGCTGTGGGCCTGCGGGGTGGTTGGCCGCTGGCGCGGGGCGTCGTGTGTGACCGCGTCACTGCCGGTTTCCGGGGGCCTTCGGTCCCCGCCGCCGTGCCGCGGCTGATGAGGGGGGAAGCGTCGTGTCCTCGATATCCCAGTTACATCCATCTCGTGTTCCCTGGCGCCGGCGCATCGCGGCGGCCGCTGTGTTCGCCCTTACAGCGACCGGCTTGAGCGCTCTGACCGTCACCCCGGCGGCCGCGGTCACACCTACGGTGATCGCCACGGTGCCGCTGGAATCGAACCCGCAGTACCTGGCCGTGGCACCTGATGGTGGGCACGTCTACGTCACCAACTCCGGTGGTTTCATGGCCCCTCCCGACAACACGGTGACGGTCCTGGACACGGCCACCAACACCGTCGGGGCGACCATCACGGTCGGTAACGGGCCGACCGGCATCGCCATCACACCCGACAGCGCGCGCCTGTACGTGACCAACACCGACGATGCCACGGTCAGTGTCGTGAGCACGGCCACCAACACGGTGACGGCCACCATCGGCGGGTTCAGCAGCCCCGTGGCCGTGGCGGTCAACGCGGCAGGCACCCGGGCCTACGTCGCCGATTCCGGCTACCCCAACGGGTCGGTCCGCGTCATCGACACCGCCACCGACACGATCATCGCGTCGATCACGGTCGGTCCGTTCCCGAAGGACATCGCGCTCAGCCCCGACGGCACCCGCGCCTACATCGCCGGCTTCGGGAACAACACGGTGGGCGTCATCGACACCGCCACCAACACGCTCAGCACCAGCGTGGCGCTGAGCGACCAGCCGTTCTATGTGGCGGTCAACCCCGCCTCCGGGACGGTGTACGTCAGCCACTCCAACGACAACTTCATCTCCGTCGTCAACCCCGCCACCCTCACCGTGACCACGACGATCACCACCACCAGCAACCCCGGCGGCACCGCGTACAGCCCCGACGGCGCGACCGCGTACGCGACGATCATCGGCGGCAACAGCCTGGCAGTGATCAACACCGCCACGAACACCGTCACCGAGAACGCCCCGATCGGCAGCGTCCCCCTCGCGGTGGGGGTGAGCCCGAACGGCGCCCTGGCCTACGTCGTCAACAACGGCAGCCAAACCCTCGACGTGCTGCGCATCGGCGCCCCGGCCCCCGCCGTGACCGCCCTCAGCCCCACCTCCGGCCCGGCAGCCGGCGGCACCCCGGTCACCGTCACCGGCACGAACCTGGCCGGCGCCACCGCGGTCACCTTCGGCGGCACGCCCGCCACCGGCGTCACCTGCACCGCCACCACGTGCACCGTCACCGCCCCCGCCCACGCGGCCGGCATCGTCGACGTACGGGTCACCACCCCCGCCGGGACCAGCCCGGTCACCACGGCCGGCCAGTACACCTACCTGGCAGCCGCGGACATCGACGTCGACCTGGCCGCGCAGCCCCACCTGGGCATCCTGGTGCCCTACCTGACCTACACCCTCACCGCCCACAACACCGGTCCCGCCGCCGTCACCTCCGCGACCCTCACCGCGAAACTTCCGGTAGGCGCCTCCGCGACGAACCTGTCCACCGGCTGCACCACCGCCGCCACCACGGTCACCTGCACCTACGGGACCATCGCCAACGGCGCGAGCGTGAACAAAACCTTCCGCGTACCCCTGCACCTGCTGACCCTGGGCCCGGTCAAGGTCACCGGCCTGCGCACCACCTCAGCGCCCGCCGACCCCAACCCGGCCAACGACAGCGCGTCCGTCACCTGCACCGCCATCTCCATCGTGCTCGTCACCTGCCCCTGACCAGCACCAGCACATGATCATGTGGTGTGCCCTGACAACTGCCTCCCTCCGCCTCAACCGAACCGGCGGAGGGCAACCGAGAGGACTCGCACATGTCGTGGCAGGACTTTGTGGACAACGATCTGGTCGGGACCGGCAAGGTGCGCCAGGGGGCGATCATCGGCTTCGACGGCAACATGTGGGCGGCCAGCCCCAACTTCCGTTTCCTGGCCGGTGAGGGGGCCGCGATCGTCAAGCTCTGCAATACACCCGAGAACTACCTGGCCGGCGTCACCGTCGTCGGCGTGAGGTACCTGGGCGCCAAGGGCGACACCCGCAGCGTCGTCGCCAGGAAGAGCGCCACCGGCGTCATCCTCGCCAAGACGAAGCAGGCCGTCGTCATCGGCCGGTACGACGAGTCGCAGAATCCCGGGGAGGCGCAACTGACCGTGGAGAAGCTGGCCGACTACCTCATAGCGAACGGCACCTGACCGGGCCAGCAACACGGCGCGCGCTTCGCTCCTGAACTGCGATGATGCCCCGACGGAGGCTTCTGGCGCCCGTGTTGCACCTCGCGTTGCGGGCCCGAGCCCCTGTCCGGGCAGGGACCGACAGCACGAAGCCCCGGGCGTCGCCGCCCGGGGCCTCTCAGTGCACTTCGCTTGACCGTCCTGTTCAACGACCAGCCGCAGCCGGTGTTACATGTCGGGATCGGCTTTGATGATCGCGAGGGCTGATCCGGCGATGTTCATGTCGAGGGCGGGCTCGGCGCCCAGGAGCAGTTGGTCGAGGTAGGCGGCGTAGTGCCGGGCGGCGCCACGGTGCCGGTCCAGGGCGAAGCGGGCCGCACGGAGGTGCTGTTCGGTGAGCTCTCCGGTTTCGCGGCGGCGTTGGCAGACGGGGCACAGATGGATCAGCAGCCAGGGATGGGGGGCTTCGGCTGTAGTGGGGAGTTGCGGAGCGCCGCCGGGAGCTTCTGCTTGGCGGGGTCTTCGAGGGCGACGAGGTCGTGGGGCTGTGGGAGCTGCCGGATCTTGTGGCATACGGAGCACTCCGGACTGAGCGCGAACATCAGCTTCCTGGTGACGTCGGAGATGATGGGCAGCTCGCCCTGGTTGGCGAGTGATCCCTCTTCGCGCTGAGCCAGGTCCCAGCGGTGTTCAAGCCGACGAAGAGTCCTCTCGATGCCGACCTCTTGGTCGACCCCGGCACCTCAGTCACGGACCCACAGTGTCAACTGCCCGATGATGGCCATCGCCAGGTCGTGGCTGGGTACTTTGGGCAGCCGGAACGCGTTGTGGACGCTGGTGATGCTTCGCCCGGTCGCGTTGGCGATCTCGCGGATGCTGGGCAGCCCCGCCCGGCGATGCAGGGTGTGCAGCTCCTGGTTGAGGCGGCGGCGAGCTCCGGGTGGCAAGTCGGGCGGATTGGTGACTCCGGCGCGTCCCATGCGACGTCGTCCCTTCCTCTTTTGTGCGGCTCCGTCAGCGGCCAGCGGTGTCGTGGGCTGCTGCGCGAGCGATTCGGCGCTGGCGCCATGCGAGCCGTGCCCGCCGGGTGCCCCAGACGGTCAGCGCGACGAAGAGTCCAGACACGACATTCTCGAGGATGTTCATGAGGAAACCCTCCCAACCCCATTAGGCTGAATGGACAGATGTGAACAGCGGGTTCACCCCCTCGGATCGACAGCAGGAGGACCCGGACGAAGGGTGCCCAGGGCTTCGCCGCGCACCGATCTTCCACGGTCGAGCCATTCTCATCGAAATCGACGTGCCCGCACACAACCACCCAATACCCTCACGAAGGGTATTCGCCCGATCGCGCAGCGATCACGTTCAAAGGGGAGCCCATGCCCGTATCAACCAGCCAAGGAGCGGGCGGAGCGGTTGCGCGCCCAGTTGTCGGGGGCGCGGACTGCGACGAAGGCGGATCAGCGGCTGAGGCTGAGCCGCGGCGGCAACACCCTGATCGGGGCGAGTCTGCACGCCGCCGCTCGCGCGGACCAGGGGATGGAGCTGACCCCGTTGGAGCAGCTGCTGGTGGGGGCGATGGGCGAGGTCCTGGCCGAGGAGGAGGTCACCGAGTTCGGCCGGATCTACCAGGAGCAGGCGTCCACGGCCGGCGCGCGGGAGCTGTTCCCCGACACCATCGCCGGCCGGGCTCTGAGTCAGGGGTTCACGGTCGAGGAGCTGGTCGGGGACTTCGACCGGATCGGTGCGGAGATCGCAGCCCAGCCCAACGCCAGCCTGGTGCGCCTGGACCAGCTCGCCTTCGACGCCCCGCTGGACAGCGACGAGTTCATCGAGGCACTGGGCACCTACGGTGGCGGGATCACCGTCGTCACCGGGCCCCAGGACAACACGCCCCGGGGCGTGGACGGGGCGGACGCCCCCGTGGTCGCGATGAGCTTCCGGAGTTTCACGTGCAGGAGGGCCTCCAACGAAGCGGGCAAGGACGAGATCTACTGGACCTCGTCCGCGGGCAGCGACACCGGGACCAGGAGGGAGTACCAGTCCGGAGAGTTCGGCTCCATCAAGTCCGGCCACACCCGGGACTTCACCGACGATCCGACCCTGTTCCACGGCACCGTGGACGCCTGGCTCACCTGCAACATCACCTGCTGGGAAGCCGACCACAGCAACGGCGGCTGGTACAACGCGCTGCGTGGTGGCCTGCGGGACATCGCCGACTACTGCTTCAAAGCCTCCGAGGACCTGGAGAACAACAGCGGCGAGTACGAGGGCAGCAACGCCTGGTTCTCTCTGGTCGGCCTGATCGCGAAACTCTTCGACTGGCTTCTGGGCCTGTTCACCAACGAGGACGACCTCATCAGGGAGCGGTCTTTCGGTTTCAGCCGCTCGGCATTGAAGGCCCTGGCGAACCGGCCGGAGGGTACCGACTCATGGGACTTCAACGGCGGCAGCGGGGGCCATCACACACTGAAGCTCCGCGCGTCCTTCCACGAGTTCCCCGTCGACACCTCACTGCGCCACAACATCCTGACCGGCAGCACCTGGGGCCCGGACACCGCCTTCCCCGCAGGATCCACCTCCACCACGCCGGCGCTCGCCTCCTACGAGGGCACGCTGTACTGCGTGGTCCGCGGCGTCACTGACCAGGGCCTGTACTGGAGCACCCTCGGGCCCGCCGGCTGGAGTAGTTTCACCCGGATCGTAGGAGCAGAAAGCCCCTCGGCACCGGCGATCGCCGCGTACGACGGCAAGCTTTACTGCGTGTACCGGTCCGCCGTCGGGATGCTGTACTACACCGCTTTCGACGGGACCCTCTGGAGCAGCAAGGCCCCTGTGGTCACCACCCAAGTCGGCTTCACCCAGTCCTCTCCGGCTCTCGCCGCCCACGCGGGCAAGCTGTACTGCGTGTACCGCGACCAAGGCGCCGACGACCTGCATTGGATCGCCTTCGACTCCTCCGGATGGGGCAGGATCACCAGGCTTCCGGACGGTGCCCGCAGCCCCTCCGCCCCGGCCCTCGCCGTAGTCAGCAAGCCCGCCCCATACGGGGACGACCTCGTCTGCGCCTTCCGGGCACCCCACGGCATGGTGTGCTTCTCAGTGATCAGCCCCAGGCTGAACGAGATCATCCACACCGAGCAACCCACCCTCACCACACCCGGGCTGGCCTGGCACGACGGCAAGATGCACTGCATCACCACAGGCTTCGCGCCGCTCGTGGAGTATGGGCAGCCCCTCTTCCGTTATATCCGCACCACGACGTGGGGCACTTCCCCCAACGGACGCTACTGGCTCGACGGATTCACCGGGATCAGCCTCCAAAGCGGCGCCGCTCCTGCCCTCGCATCCCACAACGGCAAGCTCTACTGCGTCCGCCGCGGCTGACCGCCCACCCCACCCCCGGCCGTGGCCACACCACCGGCGAACGCAACCAGGGTGAATCGATGATGCCGCTGTTCCTGCCCGGCACACCCCGGGCAGGAACAGCGGAACCTTCCCGCACGACGTTCACCCGGTGCCCGGCTACCAGGAAGCGTGCACCCTGTTCGTCCTCCCCCTCGCCCTGGCCGTCACGCGGTCGTCGTGGCCACCCAGCCCCTCGTCGAGGTGCTCGGCATGGTCGTGTACGTCCGGACGATTCAGCGTCTGCTTCCGGCTCCCGGCGCCCGCTCCCATGGGTGCCGCGGATCGCCGCTGACCCATCGCACCGACTTGGCTGCCTTCGAAATCAAGGCGTTCGAGGAGCAGCTGATGACCGGGTAGTCGGCGGCCTCACAGGTGGTCTCGCCGGGCCCCCGCGCTGTTGATCTCGGCCCTTGTGTACCCGCCGGCTCCTGCGTACAAAACCGTCTTCTGAGGGCTGATCTTGTCGCCTGCTTCGCCTCGGCTGCGCACAGTGTTGTGCGCACGTTCAGTGCCAAAAGCCCAGCTCACCGGGCTATGTGAAATCGGCTCGGTGCAGGGCGAGTTGTGCGTGTCGGGTCAGGATTGGGCCGGGGCGGTATCGTCCGCGTAGTGTCCCTCTCACGAGCTCCCGGTACGACAAAAGGGAGTCCCGAGTGCTGCATCCCAGCTTTGGCGGCGGTGGATGCGGCGGGGGGACTCCCCTGTCGTCGTAGTCGGTCTCGCGTCCGCGAACGGTGAAATCCAAGGAGCGTGAATGTCCGGCCCGACAAGTCCCGACGGTACACAGCCTTGCATGATCATTTCACGAAGGTGACCCTCTGGGCCTCGGCTCTCGTGGCCGCTCTGTCCGCGATCGGCATCATCTTGCTGATTGTCAGCGGCCACCCGGAGGAAGTCTCGCCCGTCGCGATCTTCGGTGGCAGTGTCTTCGCCGGCGGCACGGTCGCCACGGTGACGATCAATATCAACCGCCGATGACCCGCCGGGGTCCCAGGGCGTCATCCCTGGGACCCCGCAGGACGTCCCGACGAACAGTGCCGGCCCGCGGCGGCCAAACGTGCGGTGTCACGCCCATTCCATCCCCAGCTCCGCCAGGGCGGCGCGCTGGGCGTCGGTCAACTTGTCGCGGCGGCTCTTGGTGTTCGAGACCCACACGCCCAGCTTCACGGCCACCGGTTCGGCCTCGCCGTCGACCACGATCTGCTCGCTGTGGCCGCGAGGCACCGGCCGCCCGGCTCCTTCCCGTTCCACCCACTGCGCCAGGGCCGCAACGCCCCGTGTGAAGGCCGCTGACGTCTTGGCCGGGCCGCCGGCCGCACTCTTCCCGGCCGGGGCCGAGGCGGGTCGCTGCGCGGGCTCCACGCCGAGCGCGGTGAGGCGTTCCTGCTGCTCGGTGGACAGTTGCGTCCAGGAGTTCGCCTGCCGCTGGAGCCACCTGCCCAGGTCGTCGCCGTCGGCCATGACGCCGGGTTGGAGTTCGGGGAGCCGGCCACCGGGTTCGTCGACGGCCAGGTCGCGCAGGACGGCGTAGTGCCGCTGCCAGTCCAGTGGCCACGGGCAGTCCCAGTCCTTGTCAACGGCCTTCAGCTGCGCGGCGCGCTGCGCCGCCCGGTCGGAGTCCTTGCCGAGGCCACCCTTTCTGCGGAGGTTGGCCATCAGCTGCCCGATGGGGAGGAGTTCGGTGTCGGCTTCGCCCCATACGGCGTCCTGCCGGGGGGCGAGGTGTCCGTGGTGGCGGTGGAAGCTGCGCAGTGCGGCGAGCTTGTTCTCCCACGCTTCCTCGCCCGGCTCCCACACCATCCCGGCCTCCGGCGCGTCCAGCAGGGTCTTGCGCCGCTCCTCCAGCTCACCCGCCCGCAGCGCCTTCCGCTGCTGATGGACCCAGCGGCCAAGCGGGAAATCCTTCGTGACCCCCACCTCGACCTCAACGTCATACGGGACGGCGTAGACGCCGGTGATCTCGTTCTCCGCCCGCCACCGCAGCAGCGCCTGGTAGCCCTCCAGCCACACCAGCGACTCCGGCCGGTACACCCGCGTCCGGAGGAACGCCGCGATGGTCGCCGCGTCGCGCGGGCTGGAGAAGTGGAGCAGGGCGGCTTCGGCGGCGGCCTGCGCGTCGTCGTCCTCCTGGTCCTCACTGTCACCCTCGCCGCCGGCCCCGACGATCTGCCCGTCCTCGTTACGACGGACGTGGACCTTGCGCTTCCCGCTCGTGAGCGCACGGGAAGCGAGCTGCTCGACCAGACGTTCGTCATGCGAACGCAGACCCTGAAGGACCGCTACAAGAGGGCGAAACGAGGCACTGGCGACCATGTCGGTGGGGTCCTCGCCGGGCTCCAGGAACACCGGCACGATGATCCTGGCCACCTTGGTGGACCCGTCCCGGTTGAGCCGCAGCGCCCGGCCGATGTTCTGCACGATCTCCACCTGCGAACCGCGGGTGTCCGCGAAACACACGGCCTCCACGCCGCGCTCGCCGGTGATGTCGACGCCTTCCCCGAGCACGCGAACGCTGGCGAGGAAGGCGCGGTGGACCCGGTGCCCGGCCGCGTCGATGCCGTTGGCGAACTGGCGCAGGACCTCACGTCGCTCGGTGACGAGGTGGTCGCCGCACAGCCACGCGGACCAGACGCGGTCCGGGGGTACGTGGCGGCCGGCCTCCAGCTCGTAGAACTCGGCGTCGATCGACGACTTCGGCAGCTTGCTGGCGGCGGCCAGGTCGGCGTCGGACGCGTCGTTCATGTACAGCGCTGCCGCGGTCTCGGGGAGCTTGTCCGCGAACGCGGAGGCTTCCTCGACTTTCTGGTGGAACGTCATGACCGTGCGCAGGTTGTACGCCGCGGCGTGCTCTAGAAGTGCGGTCTGCAGAAGCGCCAGGCGCCGGCCTCGCCGCGCCTCCTCCGACTCCCCGAGGACGGGGGAGGGGTCGCGGATCTCCAGGACGTCGATCTCGAACCCGGCGAGGATCTCCCGCTCGATCGCCTCGCTCAGGCCCAGCTCCGCGATCCAGGCCCCGTACGTGCCCTCAGGGTCGTCTGCCATCGAGGCGATCTCCGCCTCCTGGCCGTCCGCGCCCCGCTGCGGGCGGGCCGCGGCGAGGATGCGCGGGGTCGCGGTCAGGTAGAGCCGGAAGTCCGCCGGGATCCGCTGGTAGTCGTGGATCGCTGCCCACGGCCGCCCAAGATCACCGGCGGTGCCGTGTGCCTCATCCACGATCGCGAGGTCGAACGGGGGCATCTGCTGTCCGTAGAGCCGCTCCCCGCCCGTCAGGGCGGCCTCCAGCGGCCCGCGAACCTTTCGCTGTCCCTCGGGTGCGTCGATGTCCTCGCGGTCCACGAGAGAGGCGTACGTGGCGAACACGACGACCGGCCCGGACCCCGCCCACAGGGCGAGTTGGATCGGGTTCGTGGTGGTGCGCACGCCCAGTTGGTTAAGCACCGGGTCGTTCTCCAGCGAGCACACTGCGACCATCGGCGCCCGGTGGCCCACCAGACGCCACGCCTGGGCGGTCTGCGCGAGCAGGTCCAGCGTCGGGACGGTGACGAGGATGCGGCCGCCCGGGAAGCACTCCAGCGCGCACGCGGCGGCGGTGATCGTCTTCCCCGATCCGGTCGCGGACACGATCGTTCCCCGGGCTCCCTGAGGGGGCACAGATGACCTTGCAGGAAATCCCACCCATTTCCGGAACGCCGACTTCTGATCGACCTGGTGCTCACGGAGCTGGATCATCGA